>JAZRVS010000105.1:0-7892 GCA_045599365.1 Bacteroidales bacterium | reverse complement strand
GAGGGTATTGCGCACACAAAAGACACTCGTAAGAATTTCTTTGAAAAAGTACGAGAACGAGATAAAAAGTATCCCGATCAAAAGAAGATTTTTAATGCAACAATTCGACCTTTTGTAGAAAAATATCTTGCAGAAGCTTTTTTAGTCGCTCGGGAAAATCACGTACCTATTTATAATAAAGTTAAGGGAGCAAATTTATATCCAGAAGATAGAATAGATATTTGTGAAACTGACCCTGACGTAACATTCATTTATAGTAAAATAGGCAATAATTTGGAACGTCGAATTAGAATTGTTGCTGATGACAAAGAGGTAAAATTATTCAATCAAAAATATATTTTGCTTGCTAATAGTCCGAGTGCGGTGTTGTTTGGTAATACGTTTTACCATTTTAAGAATATCAATGGGAAAATTTTTGAAAAATTTGTAGAATGTGATAAAGTTGTTGTACCCAATGTTACGCCAACGTGGTTTGATAGTGTCATATTCAATGCGGTAAAAAACCATAAGGTTGAATTGTATGGTATTGGATTGCACGACATTCATGAAAAACCCAAGATTTCTGCTATTGTTGTTCGTGATATTATTGGAAATACACGTTTAGAAATTTGTTTTAAGTATCGTTCTCACGAGTTGAAAAATTTTGACGATGAGGAACAATTTTTTGTAGATTATTCATTCAATAAAGGTAATCCGTATTACGAGCGAATAATGCGAGATTATTCCTTTGAAAAAGAATTTTTTGATTCTATAACATCAATTGGTTGGAATTGCGAGGGTGGATTATGGTATCCTACTGATGCAGATGGGGATAGTTATCGTGCTGTGTTGTCAGCAATTCGCAAAAGTAAATCATTATTTGATGAGTATGCAATTGACGTGTATGATGAATCAGACCAAAAAATTCAAAATTTACAAGCGCAACTTGAAATTAATGTAGTTTCGGAATCAATAGACTGGTTTGACGTACATGCCGTTGTTACCTTTGGCGAGTATAAGATTCCGTTCAAAAAACTGCGAAAAAATATTTTGAATGAAGATCCTGTTGTACAATTGCCTAATAATCAAATTGGTATCATACCTATAGAGTGGTTTGCTAAATATAAAGAATTATTTCTTTTTTCAACGAAAAATGGAACTATGGACTATTTTTCGGTACGAGCAGTTCATTACAAAACAATTCAGCGTTTGCCAATCAAGTTGTCTGACGTAATGAAAGAACGATTAGTTCATATTGAAACTAATGGGTTGAAAAACAATGACGTACCATCTGAAATTCAAGCAACGCTTCGTCCATATCAAGTAGAAGGGTATCGTTGGTTGTGTTTCTTGCAAGCAAATAACTTTGGCGGTTGTCTTGCCGACGATATGGGACTTGGAAAAACCTTGCAGACAATTGCAATGTTACAGAAAGTTCTCAATATTCAACGAGAAGAGGGTTTTCATAAACCAAGTTTGATAGTATCTCCAGCATCTATTGTATATAACTGGTATAATGAATTTGAAAAGTTTGCACCGACGGTAAAAGTCTTTAAATATATTGGAAATGAACGAAATAAGTCATTTGATTATTTCAATGATTACGATATTATTCTAACAACGTATGGTTTGCTACGAAATGATATAGAAAGTTTTGAGAAATTTCCATTTTATTACATTGTACTTGACGAAAGTCAAACGATAAAAAATCCTAGTTCAAAAATTTATAGTAGTGTGCTTAAGTTGCAGTCTGATAGGAAGTTACTTCTAACTGGAACGCCAATAGAAAATACATTGATTGACCTTTGGACTCAATTGAATTTTGTGAATCGTGATATGCTCGGTAGTCTTAAATTTTTTAAGGAATACTTTGTGAAAGGTATAGAGCGTCAAGATGAAACAATAGCGACTCGATTACAAAAAATAGTAAAACCATTTATATTCCGTCGAGAAAAACAAGAAGTGGCGAAAGATTTGCCACCATTAACCGAACAGATTCGCTACTGTAGAATGTCGGAGGTACAAGAAAAAATGTACGAAACGGAAAAATCAAAGGTCCGAAATATGATTTTTGAAACGATAGAAAAAGATACGTTCCAAAAGTCAACAATCAATGTGTTGCAAGCATTGATGAAACTTCGTCAGTTGGCAAATCACCCTGCATTGGTTGGATGTACTCATGGTAGCTCTGGAAAGTTTGATGAGGTCCTTCGTATGTTGCCTAACATCATTCACCATCACAAAGTGTTGATTTTCTCTTCTTTCGTCTCTCATTTGGATTTGTTTAAAGACCATTTTACAAAAGAAGGAATTCACTTTGCTTATTTGACGGGAAATACACAAAAACGAGAAGAGGTAATTAAGGGTTTTCAAGAAGACGAAGATTGTAAGGTATTTTTAATATCAATAAAGGCTGGCGGTGTTGGATTAAATTTAACGCAAGCAGATTATGTATTCATTCTTGACCCGTGGTGGAATCCTGCTGTTGAAAATCAAGCAGTGAGTCGCGCTCATAGAATTGGACAAACCAATAATGTTACGGTATATCGCTTTATTTCTGAAAATACAATTGAAGAAAAAATACAAAAGTTACAACAACGTAAATCTCAATTAGTTGCTAACTTTATTCCTGATGAACAATCTATACCATTCAGTCAAGAAGAAATATCGTTCTTGGTAGAATAGTCGGGGCAACTGGATTCGAACCAGCGACCTCACGCCCCCCAGACGTGCACTCTTACCGGACTGAGCTATACCCCGAATTTTAGTTAAGAATTTATTGTTACAATATCACTAATCACTAATCACTACTTCCTACAATGATACTGCATAAATGCTTGAGACGTTTCGTCTTTGTACGTTTTTGATACAGGTATTTCTTTTGCAGGTTGAGTGTCCATTTCAAGAATAAGACCATCGGCACCTTTTCGTAATGCCACAGCGTGGTCAAAATTAACCATATAAGAACGATGACAACGGAATAGAGATGTGTCCTTAAAGTCTTCGGCTAATCGTTTTAGAGAATTTCTTAATGTGAAAATTACCAATTTATTTTGGTTTTTGTAGGTAATGTCAACATAATTGTCAGATGCTTCAATCCATATAACACAATCAGCTTTTACGTGTAATTTGACTTCGCCTTTTTCATCTTTAAATTGTAAAAAAGATTGTTGTTCTATAATTGGAGTTCCCCCTGCAGTTTTTACTTGATTTTGTAATTCAAGTAAATCTTTTTTCTTTTGAGAAAATGCCAAATACAACCAACAGAGAATGGTCGGAATGAGCAAAACAAAAAATATAGTAAAAAATGTACTCCAAAAGAATTCCATCAGTTTATCGCCTTCCAAGATACATTGACACCAAACCCAAATGGTTTTTGGCATAAAATATTTCGCAATAGCGGTGTACATAATCGCCATTACCGAAATTTCAATGAATATCCACAAGGCGTACACCCAATTGAAGATACGATGAACTTTGCCGTAATAAAACATTAAAATTCTACTGATAGCGAGCACTATGAAGCCAGCACCTACTGCCGCTGTTGCCCATGTAAAATATTTCATTGCATCTGTGTTGTCTCCCCATAAGTTTGACCCTAATGGTTTATACACAATAATGAATACCCACGCAAAAAGTGCAGTAAAGATAACTTGACTTGTTAGACCAGATTTTTGTTTTAGGTAATCTGGTATTTCTTTTTGTTGTTGAAATTCTATTAACTTCATCGGTAAATTTGTGCAAATGTAAGGTTTTTACCTTAAAAGCCCTCAAAAGCACTTCCTTTTTCTCCACAAAAATTTTTAAAATTACAATGAGTACATTCTTTTTTGTTTTTCGTGAATTTTGTTGATGGATCAAGGATTTCGTTGATTTTTTCTACTAACTTTTCTCCAAATTCTTCGTGAATAGAGCAGTAGTTCTTCTCGTCTATTGTTACTTCTGATGAAAAATTTTCATCTTGCATTGCTTGGATGAATAGTAGATTCGGAACAATTGTCTTTGTTGGATTTTTTTCTTTTAAAATGTATGCATACATAAATGTTTGTAGTGCTTCATCTTGAAAGGAGCCATTGTTGAATAAATTGTAAAATTGATCGTCTTTGTTTTGTCTTTTAGGGGTTTTGACTAAAATCTTTTCATGCAATTTGTCTGGAGTACAGTTTCCAGTTTTGTAGTCAAATATGTGAATTTCTCCATTCCAAAAATCTTCTCTATCAATTTTTCCACCAATATTCACACCATTCGGTAATGTGAAAATGACTTCTTTTTCAATCCCAGTAATAGAAAACGGAAGTCTTTTTTGGTCATATTTCAACATTGTTTTTACACGTTGTTTTGTCATAATAAATTCAGGACTTTTGTGATTCCGAATGTTTTCTGTCGCTTTTGATTGTATCATTGCTCTGTCTATTGCTTCGTCAATTATAGACTCGTTTGCAAGCATGTTTTCTATAGATTCTTTCGTGTTTTCTATAGGAATTAGTTCTGTCTTATGTGTGTGTGGATTTTCAACTTCGTGAGAATATAGGTTTTCCATGCTATGATGAAAATAATTCCCAAAATCGAGACTTTGTGCCATTTCGACAACTTCTTGTGGTATATTAAGTTTTCGAATGTTTTGAAAGTAAAATTTCATTGGACAACGAATATAATTCTTGAGGGCAGAAGGTGAAAGGTAATTGTGTTTTTTATCATAACTTCGTATTAGTTCAAAATATTCTTTAACCTCTGGTGTATCTTTTGAAATTTCTATTTCACTGCTAATTGATGGCGTAATATTGTAAGAATATTCTATTTGTGAAATACCATTTATACCGTCTTTTTCTAATTCTTTTACGGCAAATGGACTTTCGTAAAGAAGTTGTAAAATGAAACGACTTTTTTCGCTTTTGTTTTCTCCAGCACCTTCGTTGTAGAGCAACGTGATATTTTGACCTCGTTGTATAAGACGATAAAAATAGTACGAAAACATTGCTGATTGTTCCTTTATAGTAGGCATTCCGTAAGCAATGCGAAGAAAATATGGAATAAATGAATTGCCAACAGATGTTTTCGGCAAATTACCATCTGTTACCGATGTGAGTATAATGTTTTTGAAATCAAGTAGTCGGGCTTCCAAAATACCCATTACTTGTAATCCATGAAGTTGTTCTCCTTTTATGGCAACGGTACTTTCTTGCAAACTTCTCTTTAATAAAAGATTAATGAAATGAATTTTTTGAAATTGGATCTCATTTTGTTCAATTATTGTTTCTAATGAATTGAGAGTTGTGTAAATAGAATAAAAAATGTGTTTGTTTAATTCGTTGAGATTTAGGTCTTTAAATATTGCTTTTATACAGTCAATCAGTTCCTTTACATATATGGTCGGCTCGGTCTTTATATGGAACAAAGACGATAATTTCTCATCATTTTGTGGAAATATTGCGTCATCTTGAGGAATAGATATTAGCTTATCTTGTTTGATTTTTTTTCTTATTTTAAGAAAAGTTTTTTGTATATCATTCGGAATGAGAGGACTTTCGCAAAGTCGAATAATATCTTTGAAATAGAATTTGCCTTTGTTGCAATTTTGATACATATCAAGTATGTTTTCAAAAAATGAATACGCTACGGAAGTCCGAAGTGGATAACCAAGAGTAATGTTTGCTTTAATTTCTTGAGGAATAGAGTTGAGTAGAGGTGTTATTAATTTTTCGTCTGCCAAAACAATTGCAGTATCATCAATGTTGCCTTGTTTTTCTATGATTTTCGCTAATAATTCAGGACAAATTTTTGATTGTGCTAATTCATTAGTCGTTTTTATGATTTGAATATTCTTTTCATGTGCGAAATTGTTGAAATTACTTTCGTCAAGTTCGTTTGGAAATTTTTCTAAATTTTGCCTAATAAAATATCCAGCTTCATTTATTTCATCTTCTTTATAATAGATATCGTAATCCCAGTAAAATTTTGCATTATTATTTAGTTTTAAATACGAAAAAATTGCTTCTTCACATTTGTTGACGGCATTGAAACCGATAAAAATGTAGGTTCCATTACCAAAGAATTCAGTTCCATTTTTTTGTAAGTTTTCAACAATGGAACGAATTGCCATGCCTTCATAACAGAGATTTTTTTCTCGAAGTGTTTGCTGAAAATCTTCGTAAATAGTTGATAGTTTATTCCAAAATTCTATAAAATTTTTTCGTACATCTTTCCCCTCTTTGTTCTCAAAATTAGCTTTTTCCCAAAATCGTTTAATAGCATCAATTTGGTGTTGATTAAGGAATTCAAACGTGTTTTTTATTTCAGCTTCATCTGCAATGTTCGAAAATATTGCGCGCTGATTGATAAGATATTTATCAATATCGTCAAAATCAGATAAAAGCATCTCGCCCCACGAGTAAAAATCTTCAAAAGATTCCTCTGGAAATACACCTTCAAAAGCCTTTGTATAACAGCTATATAGATGGTAAATAAGAGTAAAATCTTCTGGTATAGTTGCTTGTTGTAGATTGCAACAAAAATCTTGTATTGTTACCATTTTTGGTAAAAAAATTGGCTTTTCAAATTGTTTGAGGAGTTCATTGGTTATAAATGAAATTGCGCGTCGACTTGGAACTACGATAGTGCAGTCAACTAATGACGAATTGTTCTCGCAAATGTGTTTTATACAAAGATTTAAAAAAGAATTTTCCATTGATTACTAAGTAGATTAATTTTTTAGAAATATACTGAAATTTTTTTGTCTGACAAGTTTGAATCTTAATTTATTATAAAATTGGTAATGTATCTTGAAGGCAATTTAGTCGGCAGTTACTGGTTGTCAGTTGTCAGACGAATCTCTTTGTGTAAACTTCTTTCCATTAGGGAAATCAAACTAAAAACTGGTTACTGACACCTGATTACAAATGATTGTGCTACCAATTGTATATTGTTTTATAAAAAAAATACTGATTTTTAGTCGTTGATATTGAATGAAATAAAAAAAAGTAATACCTTTGAAACGGATATGTATGTATTTGAAATAAATTTACATAATGATAACAGTATCGTTAACAACTGATTGGGGTGATTCTGGATTGTATCTTGGCATGTTCAAAGCTAAGTTAGTTCGGCTTTTGCCTGGTGTTCAAATAGTTGATGTTTCGCATACAATTCCAGTTTATCATGTTGAAGAAGCTGTTTTTGCACTTCGTAATGCCTATAAATTTTTCCCTCCAAAAACAGTTCATGTGGTAAGTGTTGCTTCAAAAACAGTAGTTGATAAATCAAAAAATCGGGAATTTATTTGTTTCCAATATAATTACCAATACTTTATTGGTCCTAATAACGGATTGTGGGAAATGTTGTTAGATACGATTCCAAATCCTGTGTATAAAATTGATTTTCAATCAAAATCAATCGGAAATTTTCCAGAGGCAGATGTTTTTGTTGAAACAATAGGAAAACTTGCTTTGGGTGGTGGACTTGAACGAATTGGTAGCCCAGTTCCATTTGTGCGAGGAATGAAAATAAGTCAGCCACAAATAGATGATAGACAAATTATTGGAAACTATCTCTACTTTGATACTTACGGGAATGGCATCACGAATATATCCAAAGAGTTGTTTGAACAAGTGGGAAAAGGACGTCCATTTACGATTATGGCAGGACGGGAAAGCGTGAAAACAGATGTTATATCAACCGATTATAACTCATCGTCAGATTCTTTGATGGCCTTGTTTAATGTATCTGGATTTATGGAATTGGCAATGCCATATTATTCTCTAAAATCACATCTTTTTGTTGATGAACGCACACGAATCTTAATTCGTTTCTATGACTCCGAGGCAGAAAAAGATGCGTTTAAGTTGTTCTAAGTTAGTGATTAACGATTGGTGATTGACGATTAGTGATTGACGATTAGTGATTGACGATTAGTGATT
>JAZRVS010000104.1:0-36904 GCA_045599365.1 Bacteroidales bacterium | reverse complement strand
TGATGAGATTCCTGGAATGGAATTATATTCACAAGTAAAATTAAACATATGAATTATTTCTGATAGCGATGTTGACAAAGTTTTAATAAATGCCAAGGAGTAGAACAACAATATGAAATCTTCATTGTCGCTTTTACCCATTCAATATTGGGGCAATTTGGATTCTGTGAAAGGCAGAAAAGCATACCCGAAACTTCGAGAATTCATTTTCACCGCTTTGATTGCAAGAACCGACATTGATTTCATTGCGTTGGAGAAAGGCGAAATGACATCACGCAAAGCCGTTGACATGCTTATCCAAACTATGGAAGAATACGCCAACTGGGGTTTCCACTTTATGGAAGACAAACTCATTGACGACCCTAATTATTTCTTCCGCGAGACTGCATTTTTGGAAGTGTTCCTGGCTTTTGATACCTCTACTCCCGATAATATAGATGATGAAGAACCCGAAGCATTGGATTAAATAAGCTGTTGATATATTGTAAATTATTGGCTTATAACTAATTAGAATTATTTACAATCCTAAAAATATGTTAGTTATTACAAAAAGATTCCCTGCACCAACTTTTTGCCCAGTGCTACATTTGTTTTGTATCTATAAACTAAAACAACAGATATGGAAACAACTACTTATTATCGCGATGGCAATCCAAAATTGCACAAATCAATTCGTACGTATTTTGACAATTTTGGTTACGAATCCGAATCAATACCTTTTGAACAAAAACTTGTTGAATTGGCAGTTGCATTTCATGCCGACATCGATTTGATGCCCAAAATTAACGACATGAAGGAAAATCACCCCGAAATGGACGAGGGGACTGTTCGTCATGTTATTCTTGAATATATTGATTTCTTACGAACAGGCACCAAATCAAATTTAACGTGGCTTACCTTTTTCGATGCTTCTACTATTCCTGATGAAATATTTTTAAATCTGCTCAAAAAAGAAATTGAACTTCGTTTCTCTCCAAGCTATACCGACTGGAGTTCTCTCTCTACTGGCAGAAACAACATTCAGCCTTGGTCGTTTGCCGAATGTTTCAAAACAATTCATTGGGATTTTGATACAATGTTTAAAGGAATGTCGAAAACTGAAGTTCGAAAACGATTATTGGAGCCGACAATGGAGAAAACAAAGGACAATATTCTAATTATAAAACACTAATATGAGAAGTTTCACTCTGTGCCAATTTTTTGCTCAGTATTTTTTTACCTTTGTAAAAAATAAAAACAATGGACAAATTCAATAAATGTGTTTGGTTCGCACGAACTATTATGAATGCTGGAGAAACGGGAATTACATTACGTGAAATTTCTGAAAAATGGGAACGCAGTTTTGCTCAGGATGGCGAAAAGGAACTGAAACGTCGCACATTCGAAAACTACAAAAACTACATTCGCGATATGTTCGATTTGGATGTTCAAATCCACAAAAGTCAAAATAGATATTATATATCGCGCGAAGATATTTCACTTGGTGATGGTCTGAAAATGTGGTTGTTGGATAGTTTCTCCATACAAAGTAAAATGAGTGGAAACATAGATTTAAAGGGACGTATTCAATTTGAAAAAAATCCTGGTGGTTCTCAATTCATGGATTCTATAATAACTGCTATGCAGAATTATACAGCTCTTGAAGTTCAGTATAAAAAATTTAACGATGCCGCGGTCTCTGTGAGAACAATTTTTCCGTATGCGTTAAAGCAATTCAAACAGCGTTGGTATATGATTGTCGGGAACGAAGCTGGGTATATCTATCCTCTTGCTCTTGATAGAATTGTTACTGTTGACCAGACAAATTTGAAATTTTCATTACCAAAAGATTTTAACCTTGACGAATACTATTCAAATTGTTATGGAATAATTAGATTAGACAACTGTGAACCTCAGATTGTAACTATTCGAATTGAATCTGAACAAGCTAAATATGTTAAAACTCTTCCATTGCACGAGTCACAAACAGTCGTAAAAGAAGACGAATATTCAACGACATTTAGTTGGTATTTGCGACCAACCTTCGATTTCCGCATGGAAATATTGTCGTATGGAAATTCTGCGGTTGTTTTGGAACCAAAATCATTCCGCAACGAAATGAAAAACACGTTGCAAAACGCATTGGCATTGTATAACCAGAAATAATGTAACCAATGGATAATTTTGTCGCGATTGATTTTGAAACAGCAAACGAATGTTGTAGTAGCGTTTGTAGTATTGGGATTGTTGTTGTAAAAAATGGTCAGGTGGTGGATTCGTTGTACAGTCTTATTAAACCTGAACCAAATTACTATAAATGGTTTTGCCAAAATGTGCATGGGTTAGGACACAACGATACCGATTCGGCTCCAATTTTTCCGAATGTATGGAAAAATGTGGAACAAAAAATTCGTGAATATTATCCTGATTTCAACGTCCCTTTTGTTGCCCACAATAGTCGATTTGACGAAGGTTGTTTGGAAAAGGTTTTTCAAACATATCAAATGGATTATCCCGATTATCAGTTCTATGATACTTTGTGTGCTGCACGTCGGCATTTTGGAAAGAATTTGCCAGATCACCAGTTACATACAGTTTCCGAAGCGTGCGGATATATTTTGGAAAATCATCATCATGCCCTTGCTGATGCCGAAGCCTGTGCGGCGATTGCTATAAAGATTTTGTAGTTATTCGGCTTTTGCTTTACTCTTGTTTACCAAGAACACACCGACAAATACGAGTATTGCCGCAAGAATTTTTTGCCACGTCATCACGTCCATTCCTGCTACAATGCTTATGATTGTTGCTATAAATGGTTGTAAATAAGCATACATGCTGACAATTGTTGGTCGCAAATTTTTTTGTCCTATAGGAATAAGAAAATATGCTATAAATGTGGCACAAACTACGGTGAATGCAAGATTCCTCAAAAAAGCAACATTGATTGCTCTATAATTTATCTCCGAAAATTCTTTAAAATCAAACGCAACAGATACAATCATCGAAAACAAAAACATCCATTTCATAAATGTTACTGTTCCGTATTTTTGAACTAATGGTTTGAATGCTCCTAAATAAAATGCGAAAAATAATCCGTTGCAAATCATCAACGCAATTCCATACAAATTGCTATGTTCAACTCCGTTTGAATCGTGTACACTATTAAGAATCAATAATATAACACCTATAAAACTCATTGCAACTCCGCCTGCTTTCTTGAATGTTATAGGTTCTTTCAAAAAAATAGCGGCAATAAACATTGTAAAAATTGGTGTCAGAGTTGTAATAATTGAAGCATCAACTGGCGTTGTGATAGTCATTGCTTTAAGAAAACTTATCTGCGTGAGAAACAATCCCAACATTGACGCAATGAAGATTTTAGGTAAATCTTTTAATTCCACTTTTTCTTTTGGCAAAAACAACGAAAGAAGCCAAAAACAAATAGTTGCTCCAATTGCACGAAAACAAAAAATCCCAATTGGCGAAACAATTTCAAACGAGACAAGATTTTTGCACGTAATTATATTGAAACCGAAAATTGCGTAAGCAAAGAAAATCGCAAGATGACCGATAAATTTATTATTATTCATATTCAATCTACCTCTTTCCAATATACGCACACATTCGCCCTGTAACGCCATCGCGTCGATACGAATAAAACAAATCCTCATTTGAAAACGTATCAATATGTGGATTGTATATTTTTCCAATATTGCATTCCTGCAAAATTGATTCTACTCTACCATTTAAATCAAAACAAAGCGAACCATCTTTTTGTATGAGATATTGTTTCGGGAAAAAATCGTAAAATTCCTCGCCAACTTCATAATTTACGTTGGAAATCATCGGACCAATATACGCAGTAAGATTTTGTGGTTCAACATATTTGGAAAGAATTTCTATCATATTTTGAATAATCCCATCGCGTGTTCCTCGCCAACCACAATGCAAGCCTGCAACTACCGAAAATGCATCATCGTGGAACATTACCGAACCACAATCGGCTATGGAAATTGATAAAACAACATTTTTCTCTGTCGTGAAAAAACCATCTGCCTCGCAATCGTTTACAAACGAATTATTTACCTCAACAATCTTTGCAGAATGAATTTGTCGCAAATTTGCAACCTTAAAGCCTGGTGCAACTAATGAGAAAAATTTGTCCCGATTTTCAAGAACAAACTGATGTTCATCTTTTGAATGAAGTCCCGTATTCATACTTTCATACACGCCAATGCTAACCCCACCCTTTCGTGTAGAAAAACCCGCCACGCAATGTGAATTATTTATCCACTCAAAATGTGGAATTTCACCATCAACAAATATTGGTTGTATATGAAAAATCATCGTTTCAATTTTTTGAAAAATCCTTCTGCCAACTCATCTACATCCTCCGAAACATGAAAGAAATACACAAGCAAACAAAATATTATTGTTAGCAATCCACTCTTAATCAAAATGTTACAAATCAAATTGCTTGTCTCTGGGACGAAATAACATATAGCAAATGAAACTCCCCCTATCAATAAAATGGTCAAATGTTTCAACGAATATGGTTGTAATCCAAATTTTCTTTTCACATACCAAAAAGCAACAAAATTGTATAACAAACGTGCAACACACGACGATATTGCTGCGCCACTTATTCCATACGATGGAATGAAAACAAAATTCAACAAAATAATGACAACTATTAGTGCAATAGTCCAATGCGACAATTTTTTGTATTTCGAAGAATTGCTCACAATGTCTTTGTTCACTCCTGCAGCCATATCACTCAAATAGAACAAACCGATAAATACAATTACCCACTTTCCAGCACTATATTCCTCTGGAATAATTTGAAAAATATAATCAAGATTGATACAAAGTCCGAAAAATACAAGCGTACCAATTACCAATTGTGTTATTGTACTTTTTTCATACAAAACCTGTAATTGCTTCATATCCTTTATTTTCCAAGCTTCAGCAACAAGTGTTGATGTGATTTTTTGTAATGGACGATTTGGCAAAATAACCATAGTAGCAAAATACGTACACGTTGTATAAATACCTACTTGCGATAATGGATTGTCTATCATCAATTTTTCTATCATTATTCTGTCAATATTAACAACTATTATATTGGCAGACATAATAATTATGCCATATAAACTCACTTGGAACAATTCCTTTGCCATTGGTTTATCAATGAGCGAAAAATCTGACCTTAAACATATTTGTTTCTCTCGTAAAAGTGCTATAATCAAACAGAGAAAAATGACAAAATACCCACAAACATATAAATATGTAAACTCTTTAAAATCAACAAGTTGATATATAAATAAAACTATCAATATCAACGTCAAAATTCTAAATAGTACTTCTTTTGCAAAAATTCCTCGTGTTGCGTTAAACAACGCTTTTGTATAGGCATCAAAAACTTCATAAAACGCAAGAAAAATAAACATTGGAACTATCAAAATCGCAAATTGCGACATTAAATTCCCCCCTTCACTTTTGTTCGTCACTATGTATGGGTAAAGCAATAGATATAGCCCTATCATCAAAAGAGATGCAATACAAACAGTTATAACTGTTAAAAATAAAAATCCATTATGCTTTTTCTCATCATTACGAAAATATGGGAACATTCTCGTGATTGTATTTTGAAAACCCGCTGACGCAAATCGCGAAAACAATGTTCCATACGTAACAATCAAATTGATAAGTCCAATTTGCTCCGATGTGAAATAATGAGGAAATAACAATGCCGACGTAACAAATCCTAACAACGCTCCAAGATATACCCAAAACGAGCCAAGTATAGATTGTTTACGTACAATTCCCATTATAGATAAACGACTTTTTTACTCTTTCGCTACAACAATTTTTTTTATTTCCAACACAATAACAGCAGTAAAACCAATCAACAACAAGATTGAAAATACTAAAGAAATTGTATCGGCTGTGTAAAAACTTTTCGGCTCAAATTTAAATTTAATTTGATGTGTTCCTGCTGGAATTTCCAATCCTCGAAGTACATAATTTGCACGGAAATGAGGAACGAATTCCCCATCTATATACGCATTCCATCCTTTGTCATAGAATATTTCAGAAAAAATTGCAACGCCCTTTTGAGAATTCACCGACGTATAATTCAATTCCTCTGGATTGTATGAATCTAAAATTATTGACGCCGTTGAATCAACTACAAATTCCGTTTCCGACATTTTATAACGCATATCTACAAAGGCTTCTCGTTCTGGATAAAAGTCTTTCAATGCCGCAATTTCCGCGTCCGCATTTTGAACAAGATGAACGTCTTTTACAAACCATGCATTGCCTAATGCATTTGGATTTCGTTGCGCAACAGGCTTATTATCTTGCCCATTGACAATAAAATATTTTGTATTAAGCATATTGTAAACTTCCCAATTATTTTGCGACAAACATGAATCTATCAACTCTTGATACCTCTTCATTTTTGCTCCATGGTATCCACCAATAGATTTATGAAAATATGACGTTGACGCATCATTAAATGGACTAACAGTTAAATTCATTACTCGGAAATTCGGATCGGTATCTTTCAATATCATTGCATCAGCTTTTGATGGTTTAAATATTGATTTGGATGGTTTTACAAAGTCATTATCGTTCAAATAACGTCGATTTACAGGAATTAAATCAATCAAGACTATAAGTCCCAAAATTCCAATTGCAGGAATTGTTTTTAATTTATTGAATTTTACGAGTGTTAAGACTACAAATGTAGCAATTACTATCAGTAAAGAACGCCATAAATCGCCAGTCATCATTGCCTTTCGATCTGCTATCAATGCAGGCAATAACCAATCTGGCAACATTTCCGAATCGTGTGCTCCTTGAAATGACCACATTCCCGATGTAAAAATAAGTATGAGCAACAAACCTCCTGTTATTCCTAACGCAATAGCCAATTTTTTGAATGCATCTGTTTTTTCTTCATCTTCAAAGAATTTTTTCAACGCAATGATTGCCAACAACGGCATTGCAAACTCGGCAATTACCAAAATCATTGATACTGTCCTAAATTTGTTATAACCAGGAAAATAATCAAGGAACAAATCTGTCAATGGCATAAAATTATGTCCCCACGCAAGCAAAATCGAAAACAATGTACAAATAGCCAACCACCACTTTATACTTCCCGAAACATATAGCAAACCAAAAATGAATAAAAATATCACTATTGCACCAATATATACAGGACCCGATGTTATAGGCTGTTCTCCCCAATATGTTGGCATACTCTTTATAACATTCTTAGAATTCGGTACACCATTTTGTTTCAATGTTTTGTAAACCTCCGAATCTTCTGAAAGTTCTCCCATTGAAGAACCTCCCATAAAATTTGGAACAAGCAAATTGAGCGTCTCATCTATGCCATAACTCCACGCTGTCGCATAATCTTTATCCAAACCTTCTGTTTTATTGTTCTGATTATCAGAAAGTTCCGATTTTCCACGCATTGAATCCTTTCCGTAATCATACACACTATACAAACGACTAAAATTTGCACCAACAGCAAGTATCAACGCTAATAGCAACCATAATGATGGCTTAACAAATTTCTTCAATATATTTTTTTCTCGAATTGCTTCATACAACAAAAAACAAACCAACACAACACATATCAACGCTGTATAATACGTTATTTGAAGGTGATTTGCTATTAACTGCATTGCAAGCATAAAAGCAAAAACAGCAGAACCAAGTTTCCATTTCCCCAACCGATACGTTGCATACACCGAAGCCACAATCAATGGCAATTGTCCTAATGCAATACATTTTGTAATATGTCCCGCTTCAATTATAATGTAAAAGTATGATGACAAACCATAAAACAATGCTCCCAAAATTGACAACCCTATTGGCATATCAACAAGTAAAAGAGCCAAAAATGCCCAAATAAAATACATCAACATTATCATTTCTGGATGATCAAATGTTGTGTGAAAAGCATGATAAATATAGGTTACCACATTTTTTGTTTGAATGTGAATCAAATATGTTGGCATTCCGCCAAAAAGAGTATTCGTCCACAATGGAGCGTGTCCTGTTTCTTCCTCATATTGAAGCGACTCACGTGCCATTCCTTGATATTGCATCACATCGTGTTGTTGCAATGTTTTTCCATCAAAAATTGGAGAAAAGTACAAAAGTGAAAGTACTAAAAATCCAACGATTGCTATTACACTAATAGCAAGAGGCTTGTAATTTAACGATTTGAAATTCATAATTTTAAAATTTACGATGCGAAGATACAATAAATTGAAGCAACAATATATCAGTTGGAAACATTTAACATATTTTCTATCTTTGCCGTGCAAAAAAATAAAACTATGAATTTAGATTCTCTTACGGCTGTATCGCCAATTGACGGACGTTACGGAAGCAAAACTGAAACATTGAGAAAATATTTCTCGGAATATGCTCTCATAAACTATCGTGTCCGTGTGGAAATTGAATACTTTATTGCGCTTTGCAACGAAGTTCCTCAATTGAAAAATGTTGACAAAACTGTTTTTGAAAAACTCCGCGACATTTATCGCAATTTTTCCGAAGCTGATGCAACTCAAATCAAAGAAACAGAAAAGATTACAAATCACGATGTGAAAGCCGTAGAGTATTTCATCAAAGACCAATTCAACAAGCTTGGCTTACAGGAATATAAGGAATTCATCCACTTTGGATTGACTTCGCAAGATATCAACAATACGTCAGTTCCTCTTTCGTTAAAAGAAGCGATGAACGATGTAATTATTCCTACGTTGCAAGAAATCATTGACACGCTGACTGCAATGGCAAACGAATGGAAAGATATCCCAATGTTGGCTAAAACCCATGGTCAACCAGCAACGCCAACTCGTTTGGGAAAAGAAATCAACGTATTTGTTTCTCGTTTGAACGTGCAAATGAAACAATTAAAAGCAGTCCCTTTCTCTGCAAAATTTGGTGGCGCAACAGGTAACTTCAACGCACACCACGTTGCATATCCAGAAAAAGATTGGCACACTTTCGGAAACGAATTTGTAAAAAATCATCTTGGGTTGGAACGTTCTTTTCCAACCACACAAATCGAACATTACGACAATCTTGCAGCTTTATTCGATGCGTCAAAACGTATTGACACAATTTTGATGGATTTATGCAAGGACGTATGGCAATATATTTCAATGGGTTACTTCAAACAACGCATTCAAAAGAACGAAGTTGGTTCGTCGGCTATGCCTCACAAAGTAAATCCTATTGATTTTGAAAATGCAGAAGGTAACTTGGGTATTGCAAATGCCATTTTTGAACATTTGGCAGCAAAACTTCCAATTTCTCGTTTACAACGTGACTTAACCGACTCAACAGTTCTTCGTAATGTCGGTGTACCTTATGGTCATTTATTGATTGCGCTTGCATCTTTAAAGAAAGGTTTAGGTAAAATTTTCGTAAACGAAACTGCAATTCGCGCTGATTTGGAAGCCAATTGGGCTGTTGTTGCCGAAGCAATTCAAACAATTCTTCGCCGCGAAGGTTACCCAAAACCATACGAAACATTGAAAGAATTGACTCGCACAAACGATGTTATCAACGAAACTTCTATTCACAATTTCATTGAAACATTGAACGTAAGCGAAGACGTGAAAGCAGAATTGCGACAAATCACGCCATTCAACTACACAGGTATGTAATTGTAAGGGCGTATGTTTTACGCCCTTTTTTTTATGTGGTCCGCAAAAAATTTACATATCATCTACGAAGACAAATGGTTGGTCGTTATTGAAAAACCATCTGGTTTGTTATCTGTTGGAAATCCAACAACAAAAAACGAAAATGCTTGGCATTTGGTTCGTGAATATGTAAAAAATAAAAATCCTCGTGGCGATGCATTTGTTTGCCATCGTTTAGACCAATTTACATCTGGTGTGTTACTCTTTGCAAAAGATGAAAAAACACAAAGTACTCTTCGTGATAACTGGAATGACTACGTGTTAGATAGACGATACGTTGCTGTAACAGAGACCATTCCAGAAATAAAAAAAGCTGAAATCCGTTCCTATTTAACAGAAAATTCTGCCACATTTGTATACTCAACAAAGAATCAACAAATCGGAAAATTAGCAATCACTCGATATAAAGTTGTTGACGAAAACAATGGGAAGGCTCTCCTTGACATACAAATACTTACAGGAAGAAAAAATCAAATTAGAGTTCATCTTTCAGAACACGGATGGCACGTTGCTGGAGATAGAAAATATGGAGCAAAAACTGATCCTGAAAAACGTCTAATGTTACACAACAACCGTTTGGTAATTGTTCATCCTGTAACACACGAACAATTGATTTTTGAATCAAAAATACCCAAATGTTTTTTGAAACATTTTCCAAATAGTTTCAAGTAGGAATTTAAAAAAGATAATAAATAACCCATTGTGCATTATTCAAAAGTTACAGATTTATGATTCCTACTCGTACATAAAAATCAACAATTATCTCATAAAATATTGTATTTTTATTCATAACCCGTAGGGCTTTTATATCAATAGAATGAATATGTACAAAAACAAATTACAACCACGTAGTGGTTGCACATTAACAATTAATCTACTCGTATTGATACTCAACTTCTTTATGCACTCCTCTGGAGTTGTTTTTTATGGTCCTTGAAATAGCTCTATTGATATGTATCCCCTAACGGGGATTATTTTGATGTTTTCAAAAATTTTGAGGTGTTTTGTTCGCAACTCTAATTAGTTGAATAACAATTTGATATAACACTTGAATAGTTGTGTAATTACGAAATAATAATGCACAATGGGTTAATTCAAATTCTTTTTTATATGATTTTTATATTTTGTTCAGAAACAGAAGGTTGCTAACTATAGTATGTTGATAGAATTGTCATTTGCACATAGTATTGCATACTAAAATATTCCACACTATGAATGGCAAAAATATACTTGTATTATTTGGTGATAATGTTCGAAAATATCGAAAAAAACGACAATTGTCTCAAGAAAAATTAGCTGAATTAGCTGATGTACACAGAACTTACATTGGCATGATTGAACGTGCGGAAAAGAATGTTACACTTTTGAGTATGGAGAAAATTGCCAAAGCCTTAAATATAACAATAACAAAATTATTAGAAGATAATGAATAAAAAATCACAAAAGAAAGCTGGAACTATTGGTAGAAAAACTGGTCACAAATTTGAAGATTATTTAGTTAAGAAATTTGATGAAGTAGTTATGCCTATTCGCAAAAATTCTATACAGGCGAAAAAACATTTGTACGTTGGTAATATTGGAGAACATATACTTAATAAAATCCTTTCTACACTTGATATGAAAAATATTTCTAAAATTCAGGCGTATTCAACAGGTAAACTTGCAACATCAGAAACTAAACAAAAAAATATTGTTATAAATGGGAAAAATGTAACAGCAAGTAAAAGTGATGTCGTTTTATCTTTATCAAACCTAAAAGAACATAAATTCGTTGGTGTTTCTGTTAAACAATGTAATAAAAAGACTCCAACAAACGATCAAATATTTTTTACTACAGCTTCCGCTTTTTGTGCTTTGTTAAAGCAAAATGGTATAAAAGTAAGTTCTAATGCAGAGAAGGCGTTGAAACAATTTTGTGGAGATGAAGGTTATAGACCAATAGATGACAATAGTAAAGTGAGAAAGCCACACTTTAATACAGAAAGGTATTTTTGGGAAGAAATTGATTCAAAAGGTAAAGCAGAATGGGAAAATATCTTTACTATACATCAGGATAAAATAACAAAACTCATTTTACAAAAAGGGTACAAAGATGATCCATGTCCACCATCTTTTATTGTACATAAGACAAAAAAATGTGATAGTGATTCAACTATGGAAGTAGCAGTCTATTCAATGGATGAATTCATAAAGTTATCTCATAAATACAAAACATTTCACTATAATGAATATCGAGTTTGCAAAGGTAGGTTCAAAGAACCTATAGGAGTAACACATTTAGCACCTCGATTTGGAGTTATTCAAATGCAACGAGGTGGACAAAAACAACATCCAACACAACTTCAATTCAACTTGAAATCAGGTTATTTTTACGAATTAGAAAAATTGAAATGATTATAGGTTATAGTTTTCTTTTAAAAACAAACCTATTCTATAAGCAAGCAAAGGGGGAACTGCGTTTCCTATAACAGTGTGAATTACTCCACTTGTTCCCGTTAATTTAAAATTATCTGGAAAACTTTGTATTCGTAGTGCTTCCCTTATTGTTAACGCCCGTGTCGCTATCGGATGAACATTATTACCACCCGAAATCATACTAAAATTTGTCGTAATTGTAGAAGCTGGTTTATCCCAAACTTGTCTTTTGTAAGTTGTATTATAGCCTGAAGGTGGTCTTAGTTTTTTATCTGCATTTTGATGAGCACTTTTCCCTTCTGGCACATCATATAACCAACGTAATACGTGTTCTGGATGATTAACAGCTTTGTGATAAATATCTGTTTTTGAAAATTCTCCAGATTCTATAAATTCTAAATCAGAAACTGCATCCCCAAAAGAATATTTTATTCTTTTGGTAAAAAGACTTATATTTTCTCCATAAATTGGAGGAGCAATTTGTGGATTCTTTTGTAAATCTTTTCTTACTCCAATGAATAAAATTCTTTCTCTATTTTGAGGTACTCCATAATTAGATGCATTAACTACAAAAAAATTACAATCGTAACCAATTCTCCCAAATCCAGCTGTAATATCATCTTTTATCAAACCTCCGTTTGGGTTTCTCATAGTCGTTAATAATCTAACATTTTCCATTAGTATTATTTTAGGCTTGATTTGCTCGGCTATTGTTAAATAATATTGAAATAATGAATTCCGTTCGTCCCCTACATTCCTTTTCCCTGCCAAACTAAATCCTTGACAAGGAGGTCCACCAGCAAGCATATCAATTTTAGGATACTTTCTCATTAAATTTTCAATATCTTCCTTCGTTATTTTTTTTACATCATTTGGTAGAAAATTTACATTTGGGAAATTCTCTCTATAAATATTTTTATACTCTTCAACCAATTCATTAGTTGCTACAATATTAAATCCAGCAGCTTTCAAACCATAACATAATCCTCCACAAC
Organism: Bacteroidales bacterium; assembly: GCA_045599365.1. Lineage (GTDB taxonomy): Bacteria > Bacteroidota > Bacteroidia > Bacteroidales > UBA1715 > UBA1715. Next base: position 23,769 of record JAZRVS010000104.1, on the reverse strand, counting down.
CTGCAAAAAACGAAACCACGTTTGGAGCATCTTTTTTAACTTCTTTTGCAAAATTATTAGATAACTCTTGTAAATCTTTAAGATAAGAGTCGTTTTGAATTGTTTTTTTATAATTTCTTCTTGGTCGTTCTTCAATAATAGATTTAGAAGATGTTAATTTTGTAATCTTTTTTTTGTTTGATACTGTTATTTCATGGACCGCTAATAAATTCAATGTCTCTTGAACTTTTTTAAGTTCGTTTTCTGTCAATTCACCTTTCCCCAATTCAAATGCGGATAATTTGGCTTGAGAAATATTTACAATATTTGAAAATTTATGTTGACTAATATTTTGAGCCACTCGCGCTTTTCGTAAATCAAATGATTGAGATGTCATATATGTTATATTTATGCCCTTGCAAAGATATAAATTTATCTTTGTATTTTAGATTTAACCTTACAAGGTCTAAATTACATTGAAGGATTCAATTTTCAAACCAATCACTACCTTTGCAACATGGTATTAACGAATATAGTGAAACACTATAATAAGCATTCTGAAGACAAGCGATTGTTACGCAGACATGGCATTTAAATACCTGAAAACTGGCAACTGACACCTAAATACAAATGATTATACTGCCAACTATATATTGTTCCCATAAATATCGTACATTTGTCAAATTTCTCATACGTTATGACTCGTCAAGAAGCAATAAATAAAGTTTTATCCTTATTCAACGAAGGTTATGCTTGTTCGCAATCAATTTTGCTGGCGTTTGGTCCAGAATTCGGAGCAGATGAAAGAACTGCAAAACTAATTTCTGCCACTTTCGGTGGCGGAATGGGACGCTTGCGTGAAAAATGTGGCGCCATAACTGGCAGTTTCATGGTTTTTGGCTTGGCATACGCTCCCGAAGACGCAAAAGATATGGACAATAAATTACTATCATACCGTAAAGTTCGCGAACTAAATAAAGCCGTTGAAGAAACGTACGGAACAACTTCTTGCGCAGAATTACTACAAAAATTTGCAACTCGCGAGGCTGTTGAAAAACGCCAACATCATCAAATGATTTGTACAAAGGTTTTGGAAGAAACTGCTGGCAAATTGTACGATATGTTGCACGAAGATGGAAAAATCTAAATAACATACCTTCTGTAAGTCTCCTTTCTTATCAATAAATAGCTATTAGCTCCACAAAAAAAAGACATCAATAGTCTTATATCTCTTTTTTTTCTATTTTTACAAAAAAAATATTAAAATGTCTTTCCTAAGAACTGCATTTAATACTCTTGCAAAAGTTCTTTTCTTACGGAAAAGGTTGTTTGTGTCTCAAGGACATTCTTCTCAACCTTTCACAGGAAAAATTTGCTACGCTATCACGGTATGTGATGAACATGAAGAATTAAGCAATCTCTTGAATCTTTTGCTACAAAATAAACGAGAATGTGACGAAATTCTTATTCAAAGCGATAAAGGAAATACTACCCCAGACGTTAATGCTGTTCTATCACAATTCAAAAGCATTATTACAAATATTGTGGAATATCCGCTGTCCAATGATTATAGTCAATTCAAAAATAATTTAATTTGTAACACGTCGTGCGATTACATTTTTCAAATTGATGCCGACGAACTTCCATCTCCATTTTTATTACAAAATCTTCCTATCATTCTTCCTCAAAATGCAGAAGTTGACGCTTTTAAAATCCCTCGCATCAACATTATGATTGACAACGATATGGAGTTTTTTGATTGGAACAAAATTCCAGAGGATTCTAATAAGAAATTCTTAAACTACCCCGATTTACAAAAGAAACTTTTCAAAAATAACGGCGTAATTCATTGGGAAAAACCAATTCACGAATCAATTCGAGGTTATAAAACTATAACTATACTTCCTTTAAAAAAACAATATAGTATCCTCCATTGTAAAAAATGGTCTAAACAAGAAAAACGTTGGGAAACTACAAAATATGATGAAAGTATCTCTTATCATAACGACATATAATGCTGTAGTTCCTTTAGAACTTTGTTTGGAAAGTGTTTTACAACAAACTATGCTTCCCAACGAAATTCTTATTGCCGATGATGGTTCTACTAACGAAACGAAAAATTTGATTTCTTTGTTTCAACAAAAAAGTACAACACCTATTAAACACATTTGGCACGAGGATAATGGATTTAGACTTACTGTTATTCGAAATAAAGCAATTGTTCAGTGCTCGGGCGACTACATTATACAAATTGATGGCGATTTAATTTTGCACCCCAAGTTTATTGAAGACCACATCCGTTTTGCCGAAGAAAAGTGCTTCGTTGGTGGTAGTAGAGTGAGGTTACAACAAAACTTAACTCAAAAATTACAGCAAACAAAAAGTATTTCTGTCTCGTGTTTTACTCCTGGCGCAAAAAATTTCTTTAATGGCATACATTGTAATCTGTTGTCTAAACTCTTTGTAAATTACAAAAAGAAGAACATTTTTTCTGTTCGTGGTTGCAATATGGCATTTTGGAAAAAAGACCTAATTCTCGTAAATGGCTACAATGAAGATATGATTGGTTGGGGAAGAGAAGATTCAGAACTCGTTAGCAGGCTTTGCAACGCTAACATACGTCGCAAATTTTTGAAATTTGGAGGCATCGTTTATCATCAATATCATAAAACGAGCGACAAACAACAACTGAACTTGAATGACAATATCTGCAAAACAGCAATAGAAAGCAAATCTACGTTTTGCAATAATGGGTTAAATAAATATTTATGAAAGGTTGCATTATGGATATAGATATTATTTTTTTATGGTGCGACGGCGATGACCCTCAAATACGAGAGAAAAGAGAATTTTATCTTAATAATTCACAAAAAGAAATCTCTCTCGAAGCAAAAGCCAAAGGTAGATTCAAAAATAATGACGAACTAAAATATGCTCTTCGTAGTGTAGAAAAATTCGCACCTTTCTTCCGAAAAATTTTTATTGTTACCGATAACCAAATACCAACTTGGCTCAATACAAATCACCCTAAAATTACCATTATTGACCATAAAGACATTATACCACAAGAATACTTGCCCACATTTAATGCCTACGTAATTGAATCTTTTATACATAAAATTCCTGACCTTTCAGAACATTTCGTTTTTGCAAACGATGATATGTTTTTTACCGCACCTTGCAACGAGTCTTTTTTCTTCGACAAACAAGGTAATACTATCGTTTACGGCAAAAAAACAGCAAATTTGGGAACTATAGGAAAAGAAAAATTTCTCAATAAAGTTAAACACCTTAACTACATATATAATTGCTATGCTACTCTCTTGCTTATAAACAAGAAACTTTCTAATTGCAAACCCTTCCTTCCTCATCACAACATAGATGCTTACAACAAAAACGCATTTATAGAAGTGAAAAAACTTTTAGAAAAAGAATATCAAATAACATACTCACATAAATTTAGAGAATTATATGACGTCTCAAGATTAGCTGCTCATGAATATGAAATTATCAAAGGCAATGCTACTCTGCGTTATGTTGATCGCTTATCAAAGAAAAGGTTACTCTTGACTCCAATGTTCTTAATAAAATATAGCAAACTATACGTTTCTATTGATATGTCATTGGTTTCTCTTTATGAAAAAGGTCCTTCATTTAGAAAAAAATTACTAAAGAAATTTTCTCTTGGACAAATCAAACTTGCATGTTTTAACGACACTCAAGACGTAACAGACACTCATCGCGCTTGTTTCCAAGAATTCGCCAAAGAACTTTTCCCAGAAAAAAGCGCTTTTGAATTGTAATTTCATCGTAATTCATACCTTTGCATGAAATTGTTTGACAACAAGCAATTTATAACTGACAACATATATTACTATGCAAACTATTGACTTAGCAAGCGCAGCAAAAAAAGCATCTATCGAACTTGCTGCTCTTTCAACTGAAAAGAAAAACGAGGCTTTGAACGAAATTGCCAAAGCCATTATTGAACATAAAAACGAGATTGTTGCTGCAAACCAAAAGGATTTAGACAGAAGCAAGGAGGAAAATCTTGCTACTCCACTTTTAAAACGTCTTAAATTCGACGACAGCAAAATCAACGATGTTGTTGCTGGCATAAAAAGTCTTATCTCGTTGCCTGAACCTATCGGTGAAACGCTTGCTGCAACTGAACTCGACAATGGTTTAGAATTGTATAAGGTTAGCTGCCCTATTGGTGTTATAGGCGTTATTTTTGAATCTCGTCCCGATGCGTTGGTGCAAATTTCCTCACTATGTCTAAAAAGCGGAAATGCTACTCTGTTAAAAGGTGGTCGCGAAGCATTGGAAACCAACCGAATGTTGGCAAAAGTTATTCGTGAAGCAACCGAAAAAGTTGGCGTACCTTCTGGTTGGATTCAACTTTTGGAAACTCGAGAAGACGTAAACGAAATGTTGAAACTCGACAAATTCATTGACTTGATTATTCCACGTGGCTCCAATGCTTTCGTACAATATATTATGAACAACTCAAATATCGCAGTTATGGGACACGCCGATGGTATTTGTCATACGTATATAGACAAAGATGCCGATGTAGAAATGGCTGTGAAAGTTGCTACCGATGCAAAAACCCAATATGTTTCGGTTTGTAACGCAACAGAAACAATATTGATTCACAAAGATATTGCTCAAGCTGTTTTGCCAAAACTTGCAGAATCGTTGGTAAGTCATAATGTTGAAATTTTTGGTTGCGAAAAGACTCAACAACTCATCAAATGTGAACTTGCAACCGACTGGAAGTCAGAATGGTTGGATTATAAAGTTTCCATCAAAATAGTTGATTCATTGGACGAAGCTATCGAACATATCAACACATACAGCAGCCGTCATACTGAGGCAATTATTACGAAAAATCCTCAAGCAGCAGAAAAGTTTATGAATCTTGTTGATTCTGCCGATGTGTTCTGGAACGCAAGCACCCGTTTTGCCGATGGATTCCGTTATGGGTTGGGAGCAGAAGTTGGAATCAGCACAAACAAACTTCACGCACGTGGCCCCGTTGGCTTAGAAGGATTGACAATTTACAAATGGAAACTTAAAGGAAATGGTCAAATTGTTGCCGATTACGTTTCTGGGAAATCAACCTTCTCACATAAGAAAATTGACAAAAAATTCTCTATTTGAGTTGTCAGTGTTCTGTAGTCAGAATTCAATTATATCATTGAAATGGTTAACTGAATACTCTAAGAGAATTGTCTGACACCTCACAACTGATAACTGTCATCTTAAACGTGTCATTTTGACAAAATAGCGTCCTATTTTCTGCCAAAAGTGCAAAAAGAATGATTGGCACAAAATATGACAACACACAAATAAAATTAAAAAAGTATAATTAAAAATATATAACTATGGCAGAATTTAAAGGTAAACCACTTGCAGGCAAGGTTTTAGTAAAACCTGAGGCTGCAGAAGAAAAAACTGTTTCGGGAATCATTCTTCCTGATTCAGCAAAAGAAAAACCTCTTCAAGGTAAAGTAATTGCTGTTGGTAAAGCTAAAAAAGACGAAGAAATGGAAGTTGCTGTTGGCGATAGCGTTTTGTATGGCAAATATGCAGGAACAGAATTGACTTTCGATGGTGAAAAATACCTTCTTCTTTCTCAATCAGATATTCTTTTAATATTGTAATAATCCAAAATCAGTATAATCATGGCAAAAGAAATAAAATTCGACATTGATGCACGCGACTCTTTGAAAAAAGGTGTTGATGCATTGGCTAACGCAGTGAAAGTTACATTAGGTCCTAAAGGACGCAATGTGGTAATTGAAAAGAAATTCGGTGCTCCTCAAATCACAAAAGATGGCGTTACTGTTGCAAAGGAAATAGAACTTCCAGACGCATTCGAAAATATGGGTGCTCAAATGGTAAAAGAAGTTGCTTCTCGTACTAACGATAACGCTGGTGACGGAACAACTACTGCTACTGTTCTTGCTCAAGCAATCGTTGGCGTTGGTTTGAAAAATGTTGCTGCCGGTGCAAATCCAATGGATTTGAAACGTGGTATCGACAAAGCCGTTGCTGCTGTTGTTGCTAACTTGAACGCTCAAGCAGAAGCAGTAACTGTTGAAGGCGAAAAAGTTGAACAAGTTGCTCGTATTTCTGCAAACAACGACGACGAAATTGGTAAGTTGATTGCTGAAGCAATGAAGAAAGTTAAAAAAGAAGGCGTTATCACTGTTGAAGAAGCTAAAGGTACTCAAACAACAGTTGAAGTTGTTGAAGGTATGCAATTCGACCGTGGTTACATCTCTCCATATTTCGTTACAAATACCGAAAAAATGGAGACTGTTCTTGACAATCCATACATTCTAATTTACGACAAGAAGATTTCTTCAATGAAAGAAATTATGCCTATTCTTGAAGCTACTCTTCAAACAAATCGTCCTCTTTTGTTGATTGCAGAAGATGTTGATGGCGAAGCTCTTACAGGTTTAGTGTTGAATAAACTTCGTGGTTCTTTGAGAATTGCAGCCGTAAAAGCTCCTGGTTTTGGCGACAGAAGAAAAGAAATGTTGCAGGATATCGCAATCTTAACAAATGGTACTGTTATTAGCGAAGAAACAGGTTTGAAACTTGATACTGCAACTATCGATCAACTTGGACAATGCGAAAAAGTTACTATCAACAAAGAAAATACTACAATTGTTGGTGGTAAAGGTGCAAAAGCTGACATTGATGCTCGTGCAGCTCAAATCAAAGCTCAAATTGCAGCAAGCACTTCCGACTATGATAAGGAAAAACTTCAAGAACGTTTGGCTAAATTGGCTGGCGGTGTAGCAGTTCTTTACGTTGGTGCTACTACCGAAGTTGAAATGAAAGAAAAGAAAGACCGTGTAGAAGATGCTTTGAGCGCAACCCGCGCTGCTGTTGAAGAAGGTATAATTCCTGGTGGTGGCGTTGCACTTGTTCGTGCGCAAGCTGCATTGGAAAACTTGACAGGCGCTAACGAAGATGAAACAACAGGTATTGAAATTATCAAACGTGCTATTGAAGAACCTCTTCGTCAAATTGTTGCAAATGCAGGTGGCGAAGGTTCTGTAGTTGTAAACAAAGTTCGTGAAGGTAAAGGCGATTTCGGTTACAATGCTCGCACAGAACAATACGAAGATTTGAAAAAAGCAGGTATCATCGATCCTAAGAAAGTAACTCGTATTGCTCTTGAAAACGCTGCGTCTGTTGCAGGAATGTTGCTTACAACAGAATGCGTTTTAGCTGAAGAGAAGAAAGACGAACCAGCTGCTCCAATGGGTGCTCCAGGAATGGGTGGCATGGGAGGCATGATGTAATAGTGATTAACGATTAGCGTTTAGTGATTAATAGGGGCAGATTTGAAATCTACCCCTATTTTTTTTCTAAAAAAACATAGGTTTATGTTTACATCTTAAAAAAAACTTGTATATTTGTAGAACTAAAATTTATTTATTCACTTAAATTATAAAAAGTATGAAAAAAGTATTTTTATTTTTAACAGCATCTCTTTTCGGTGTTGCTGCAATGGCAGGAAACACTTGGGAATTAGATGAAGTAAGTAACGAAATTGAAATCTTGTGGAATGAATACGGAAGCGGTAAAACGGATGAAAACGCTGATGGTTCATACCAATGGCAAGCAGGAAATACTGATGTCCTTCCAGATGCAACTGGAAACACTTCTTGGGTTCCAGCACTTGGTGAAAAATTCATGGTAACTTTAACTGCAACACCTGATTTCTCAGCAGACAAAGTTCAAATGTTTATTGTTGACGAACGTGAAGAAGCTGGATATTGGGCAGCACTTTCATCTGCAACTGGAGAAACGAAAGTAGTAGAAGGTGAAGAATTCACTTTTACTAAAGTTTTTAATATTGATAATGTTTCAAAAGTAACAGGTGATGGTAATGCTGAGCACCAAAAAGGTTCTGAAGTAGAAGGTGGGTTAACTCTTCCTGGTTTAATCATTGCAATTGAAAAACCAAATCCACATTGGAGCGAAACAGCAACTAGAACTGATAAATCAGGTTCACCATGTGTTTTCAAAAATGTAAAATTAGATATTTTATACGCTGAGGCTGGTAGTTACGAAAACCCATTTGAATTAACATACGGTGGTCCAGCAGACAAAGAAGAAGATGGTTACAAATACCAAGGAGAAGTTAAAAGTGCTGTAACAGCAGCTGAAGTTGGTCAATATGTAAACGTAATTTTCTCAGGTATAGCTATCTCTGCTGTAAAATCAATTATGTATGCTTTAGTAGATGGTTCAGCAGCTGCAAGTTATTGGACTGCTGTAACAGAAATGACAACTTTCGCTACAGATATTGAAAAAGGACAAGAAGTTAATTTCACATTCTCTATCCCTGTTACAGTTGCGACTCCAGCAGCTACACCAGATTTCAAGGATGTATTTATGGCTCAAGATCCTAACCAAGAAATGAGTAAAGTATTCGATAACTACTCTATCTCATCTAATGTAGATGCAACTCCAGAATACGTAGTACCAACAGCTATTGAAACAATCGCTGCTGAAGATGCTATCGTAAATGGTGTAATCTATGCAAACTCAATTGTAATTTCTAATACAGCTGGTCAAGTTCTTGCAAAAGCTTCTGGTTCATTCGAAATTGCAAGCTTACCTGCAGGTGTTTACTTCGCACAAACAGAAAAGGGATCATTCTCTTTCGTTAAATAATTGAAATAACATAATTCAATTATACTTAATAACCCTCGCCAATGGCGAGGGTTATTTTTTTTATTCGTTTTTATATAAAAAATTCCGAAAAATTTTTTATACTTTTGCATATTGAATAGTTTACGTGATGAAGAAAGCAAAAGTACTTTATGTTTCCCAAGAAATGGCGAAGTATCTCCCCGACACAGAAATGTCGTTGAAGAGTCGTTTTTTACCACAATACATTCAAGAAAAAGGTAAAGAAATTAGATGCTTTATGCCACGTTATGGCTTGGTAAACGAGAGAAGAAATCAACTACACGAAGTAATTCGTCTTTCGGGAATGAACTTGATAATAGAAGATACTGACCATCCTCTCATTATTAAAGTTGCTTCTATACAACAAGCTCGTTTGCAAGTATATTTTATTGACAACGATGAGTTTTTCCATCGTAAAGCATTATTTGCCGATGAGAACGGGAATGAATTTGACGACAACGAAGAACGAATGATTTTCTTTGCCCGTGGCGTTTTAGAAACAGTAAAAAAACTTCGTTGGGCACCAGATATAGTTCATTGTCAAGGTTGGTTTACATCGTTGTTGCCTCTTTATTTGAAAAAAACATTCTACGAAGATCCATTATTCGCAAATGCAAAGGTTGTATATTCCCTCTACAACAATAAAATAGAACAGCCTTTTTCATCAAAATTTGCAGAAAAAGTTACTATTGATGGTATCTCAACAGAAGATTTAGCACCAATACAAAAAAATGCAGATTGGCTTAGTATCAATAAATTGGCAATTGACCAATCGGAAGGTATCGTTTTAGGCGAAGAAAATATTAACTCCGAATTGTTGCAATACTGCAAAGACCACAATAAAATTATCTTGCCGTATCAAGGTCAAGAGGATTATGCTGACGCATACTCTGACTTTTATGACAGTTTCTTACCAGATGAAAAATAATACTCGTCCTATCCTTCACATTTGTGGCATTGCTTTTTGCCTCTTGTTTGTGATTGTTTCTTGTAAAAAAGAAGACAATATTGTTGGTTTTGATATGCTCCACACATCGGATTTGCTCACAACGTATGTGGATAGTTCAACAACTATATCTTTTACCACTACTCAAGATGATAGTGTACGCTCTTCGTTGGTAACCTATATGGTTGGAGAAAACTTTGATCCAAATTTTGGAAAGTCTCGTGCGGGTTACGCAACACGTTTGTATCTTACCAATTTTATTGCCGATATCAATAGTTATTCGGTTGATTCGGTTTGCTTCCGACTTTCAAAATCATCGGAATATGCGTATGGAGAAAAATCTATAGCTCAATCATTCTCGGTATATGAACTTAATAATGATATTTCTGTTAGCGACTGTGCCAACTACAACGAAAAACTAACAAATCCTTCTTGTTTGTCTTCCATTACGTCTGCTACAAAAATATTAGACATAAACTTTCCTGCGTATCAAGACACAAATTCATCGTTCCTTTATAAAGTCGATGCTCTATATGGCGAAAATTTGTTTGAGACAGTAAAAGCAACGTGGAATAATTGTTTCTCTATAGATTCTACAATACATACATTTGATTCTTTATTCATCAAAGAATTTAAAGGAATTTATGTTACAACTCAAAACAATACGTTCAATGGAGTAAACTCTGTCATTGTTCATTGTATTCCTGAATTAACATTCTATTTGAAAAATTCGGATACTACAAATAAATTGGTTTTTTCTCCTTCTCCACAAGCATATAATAATGCACTACCCAATGATCCAAGCCAAATTTATTTACAAGCAATTAATGTCTTTGAACACGAAAATGCTTCAGGAATTGTTCTTAACTCCGAAACTACTGAAGGTTTTGTACAAGGTTTTGCAGGATTAAAAACAAAACTGACCCTTTCTGGATTAGAACAATGGCGCGAAAATATGCAATTGAACAATAATGACCCAATGCAAATAAATTTTGCAAAACTCACATTGCCTCTAAAAGCTAAAGCATCTTGGTCGGAATATTTACCACTCAACCTACGAGTGTACGATACGAATAGAAAATTAGTGTATTCTACGTTGTCTTACACAACTGACAGTTCTGATTTTCAGTTCAATTTTCATCCATTTTTGTTGCAATTGTATGAAAATGTAGCTGTTGCAGATGATTATTCTTACGAAGTTACAATTCCTCAAAATAATGCGTTCGGAAATTCACTTATTCTTGATGGAACACAAACGGAAAAACTGAAATTAGTAATAACATACACGAAATAATTATGTGTGGAATAGTTGGTTACATTGGATATAAAGATGCCTATCCAATAATAATGACAGGTTTGAAACGATTGGAATATCGTGGATATGACTCTGCAGGTATAGCATTGGTTCAAGATGGCAAAACAGTCGTTTACAAAAAGCAAGGAAAAGTTGGCGATTTAGAGGCTTATCTCGAAAATAAAAACACCAAAGCAAACATAGGAATGGGTCATACACGTTGGGCAACTCACGGAGAACCTAACGATATAAATGCACACCCTCACGTTTCTATGAATGGCTATTTTACAGTAATCCATAATGGAATTATTGAAAACTACAATGCCTTAAAAAAGAAACTTATTTCAAAAAAATACGAATTCAAAAGCGAAACCGATACCGAAGTAATTGCAAATTACATTGAATATATTTTTTTGAAAGGTAAAGGGAAAGTAACTGCCGAAATGGCTGTCCGTCTTGCTCTACTTGATGTACAAGGAGCGTATGGCTTAGTAGTTATTTGCAAAGAAGAACAAGATAAATTAGTTGTTGCTCGAAAAGGTAGCCCACTTGTAGTTGGCGTTGGCGATGGAGAATATTTTATTGCTTCTGATGCAACACCAATCGTTGAACACACCAAACGAATCATCTACTTAAATGATTCAGAAATGGCTACAATCACGAAAAACGAACTATCATTAAAAACTATAAAAAATGACTCGTTAACACCTGTTATTCAAGAACTTGAGCTTGATATTGAAGGCATAGAAAAAGGTGGATACGATCATTTTATGCTGAAAGAAATTTTTGAACAACCAAATGCGATTATGGACACGTTCCGTGGTCGTGCGACAAAAAACCCACCTAAAATATATCTTGGTGGCTTATACAACGTATTTGACAGATTTGACAAGGCCGACAGAATTCTAATTGTTGCGTGCGGAACATCTTGGCACGCTGGATTAGTAGGAGAATATTTGTTTGAAGAATATGCTCGCATTCCTGTTGAAGTTGAATACGCATCGGAATTCCGATATAGAAATCCTATTATTCACAAAAATGACGTAGTAATTGCTATTAGTCAAAGTGGTGAAACTGCAGATACTTTAGCTGCAATCCGTTTAGCAAAAGCTGCTGGAGCTACTGTTGTAGGTATTTGTAATGTTGTAGGTTCAAGCATTCCTCGTGAAACAGACGCAGGTGTTTATACTCACGCGGGACCAGAAATTGGTGTTGCATCTACAAAGTCGTTCACAACACAGGTTACCGTGCTTACAATGATGGCATTAATGCTTGGTAAACGTCGAAATCAAATTGCAGACGATGATTACAAAAAATTGATTTCGGAATTATATAAAATTCCATCAAAAGTTGAAGACATCTTAACACACATTGAAGAATACAAGAAAATAGCTGAAGCATATAAAGACGCTCGCAATTTCATCTATTTAGGTCGTAGTTATTTGTACCCAGTGGCATTGGAAGGAGCTTTAAAATTGAAAGAAATTTCATACATACACGCCGAAGGCTATCCTGCAGCAGAAATGAAACACGGGCCAATTGCATTGATTGATAAAAATATGCCTGTAGTCGTTGTTGCAACAAAAGATAGTCAGTACGAAAAAGTGGTAAGCAATGTTCAGGAAGTAAAAGCTCGTCAAGGTGTTGTGATTGCTGTTGTTACACAAGGAGATACCATTCTTTCAAAAATAGCAGATCACGTAATTGAAGTTCCAGAAACATCACCAGCGTTGGCTCCGCTTACAACGGTAATTCCACTACAAGTATTGTCATACTACATTGCTGTTTTGCGCGGTTGTAATGTCGATCAACCAAGAAATTTGGCAAAATCGGTTACCGTTGAATAGTGCAACCTATTGAAAAAATATTAGTCTTCCGTTTGAGTTCAATAGGCGATATTGTACTCACAACAGGGCTTTTACGATGTCTGCAACAAAAATATCCTACTGCACAAATTGACTTTCTCGTAAAAAAGCAATTTGCCGATATTTTGAAATGTGTTCCCTTTGTTTCAAACGTAATAGAACTTGATTCAAAGAAGGGTTTTTCTGAACTGAAAAACATTCGTAACCGTTTAAAACAAGAACACTACGATGTAGTTCTTGACATTCACAAAAACTGGCGAAGCAAATATATTTGCAACACAATAGGAGCAAAAAATGTTTTCAAATTCAACAAACACGTTTTTCGTCGTTGGGTTTTGACCACATTTCAAAAAGATATTTACAAAGAAGTTCGTCCTGTATATTTACGATTTATTGACGCAGCACAATCAATTGATGTTCAACCTGATGGGAAATACACAGAGTTAATTGTACCCAATGAAATTTTACAAAATGTAACTGAAACATTTGGTAAAACTGGTGTTCAAAAAACGAACAAAATCATTGCATTGTGTCCAGGTGCAAGTTTTTCAAACAAACAATGGCAAGTAGAAAAATTTGCAGCATTAGCTCAACGTATTGTTTCAGAATTGCAATACCAAGTTGTATTGCTTGGAGGCAAGAAAGAAGCCGATATATGCGACAAAATAGCAAAAGGATCTGGGGCAATTAGCTTTGCTGGAAAATTTGACTTGAGTCAATCTATTGCAGCCATTAACCTTTGTACTGCAACGGTAGCAAATGATACAGGAATGTTACACGTTTCTGAAGCTCTTGGCATACCTGTTGTTGGCATTTATGGGTCAACAGTTTGGCAGTTTGGTTATTTCCCAATATTACCAACAAGCAAAGTTGCGCAAGTTGAAAATCTTCCATGTCGTCCATGCACGAAAATGGGGAAAAATTGCTGCCCCAAAAGTCATTTTAAATGTATGAACGAGATTTCTGTTGAAAATGTCTTTACTCTTTTAAAAAGCATTTGTTCTCAATGTTGATATGTAACTCTATCGCTAAAAGAAATTCCAGAGTCGCAGTTATTTGCGCTTCTTTACTACTCATTTTCGCAATACCCACATTTTCGCAAAAACTGAAAACATACGAAGATTCTGTACAATTTGACAAAAAGAAAGCAAAATTTGAAGAACTGTTTGTCAAAGCAAATTTGGAAAAAAATAAACAAAATTACGAACAAGCAACTGCATTATACTACGACTGTATCAAGCTAAATCCTTCTAACTCAGTAGCTTACTATGAGTTAGCCCAAATAAATTATTCGACTAAAAACTACACTGAGGCAGAACAAAATATTAAAAAAGCTTTAAAAATCAACCCCAAAATAGAAGAATACAATCGCTTTTTAGACGATTTATACATAAAAATGGGTAAAAAAAGATAATTTTGCAATCGGTATAATAGACTTATGCAGAAAATACTTGTTTATACTTCGCTGATTTTGTTGATGTTTACATCTTGTCATTCGTCTAAGAATGTCGTGTCAAAATCTGACATTAGGCAATTAGAAATAGCATCTCTCTATGACTCAATGTTAGTTCACTATGGCGACTACTCTACTCTTTCATTCAAATTCGCAATTGATTCAAAGGAAATAAAATCTTTGCCAATCCAAATAAAAGGGTCTATGCGAATCAAAAAAGATAGCATAATTTGGATTTCTGTTGCACCAACAATGAACATTGAAGTGTTACGATGTGTCATCACACAAGATAGCATAAAATGCTATTCGAAACTGCAAAAAACATATTACTCAAGTTCCTTAGATTACATCTCGCAAATAATCGGCATTGATTGTGATTTCCACTCTATTCAATCTATTTTGCTTGATGAAATATTTTTCTGTCAACAAGGCACTATTGATACAATCAATCTTTTCAAATCGTTAGAGTTCAACAAAAAAGACAATAAAATAATCCTACAAAATCACTCAAAAAAGGAATTCAAAAAAAACGATACAATTCCTTTGTTACAAACATGGCAAATAGCAACAGATAACTTTAGAATTAACGAAGTTGACATAGTAGAAGAAGGAGACAAAATTGACAATGAAAAAATAAAAATAAAATTATCATACTCGAATTTTGAAACAAACCAAAATATTTCGTTCCCAACATTTGTTAGTTTGAAGTCAAAATTGCCAAATAAAAAAATTCACATTGATTTACAGTATTCAAAGATTAATTTTAACGAAAATTTGTCGTTCCCCTTTAATCTAAGTAGTTCGTATCAAAAAATGGATTTGAAGTGAAAAAGTTGTTGTTTGTCATATTCGCATTAATTCTATGTTTCCCGACAGAAAGTTTTTGTCAGAAAAAGAAAACACGCGCACAAATAGAAGCTGAGGCAAAAAAAGCAAAAAAAGAAATAGAACGAACTAGCAAACTTTTGAAAGAAACCGAAAAAAGTAAATCTATTTCTATTGAACGTGCAACTCTTTTGGGACAACAAATTGTAGAAAGGAACAATTACGTCAATTCACTTCAAGAAGAAATTGAATACATTGAACAAGATATTTTTGCTACAAATGCACAAATTCACACGTTAAGTACGCAATTAGAAGAAGTTCAAAAGGATTACAATCAAACTCTTTTTACACTTTACAAAGTCAATTCTCAATATGAACAATTGATTTTCATTTTGTCTGCCGACGATTTCAATCAAGCATACAATCGTTTGAAATATTTGCAATATTATTCTGATTATATGATTCGTCAAGCCGAGAGGATTAAATCTTTACAAGATAGTTTGACTGTTCGCAAAGATGACTTAGAAAAATTACTTTCTAAAAAGAAAAATCTTGTCGGAGAAAAACAATCGGAAGCACGGAAATTGGAGCAAGACAAGTATTTGGAAGACGCAACTATCAAGAAATTGAATGCAAAACAACAAGACTTAAAAAAGAAACTCGCTGAAAAACAAGCTCTTGCGCAAAAACTCGACAAACAGATAGAAGCAATGATTAGAGCAGAAATTGCTGCTCGTGAAAAGGCTGCGCGCGAAAAAGCGGCTAAAAACAATACAACGGCAAAAACAACAACAATCAATACGTTGACCCCAGAAGAAAAACTTGTTTCGCAAAACTTTGCAGAAAACAAAGGGCGACTTCCTTGGCCAACAGCAACAGGAAAAATCACCGAACATTTTGGTCGCCACAAACATCCAACTTTGGAATATGTAGAAGTTGAAAGCAATGGTATTGAAATAGCAACAACAAAAGGCTCAAAAGCACGTGCAATTTTCGATGGGACTGTCTCAAAAATCGTTCTAATTCCAGGTAGAAACACGGCTGTTTTGATTAAACACGGAAATTACTATACTGTGTACGACAATCTTACCTCGGTAACTGTGAAAGCAGGTCAAACGGTAAAGGCAAAACAAGAAATTGGAACAATCTACACTGATCCAGAAACTAATTCTACGGTGTTGCAATTACAAATTTGGAAAGAACTCGAAAAAATGGATCCTGAATTGTGGCTTTCTAAATAGAAATAGCCTATGGGAAAATCCGACATTCACATAATAATCAAAGAATTAGACGGATTCATCCGAAAATTCTATATAAATGAGTTCATCAAGGGTCTCATTTTGTTTGTTCTTATTGCGGTATTTTACGTTTTCTCTATAAGTTGTGCCGAATATTTTGCTTTTTTCCCTACGCAAGTACGAACAATCGTTTTTTATAGTTCGCTGATTTTGACTATAATTGCTTTCTCCAAATTCATCGTAATTCCTATTTTCCATCTTTGTAAATTCGGGAAAGTTCTTTCGCACGTTGAAGCAGCAAAAATCATTTCAAAGTTTTTCCCAGAAATTAAAGATACATTGCTCAACACTTTGGAACTTGCAAACGATGAATCTCTGGCTGACAATCAGTTAGCAATTGCGGCAATCAATCAAAAAGTTGCACATCTTCGACCAATTCCATTTGCATCGGCAATTGATTTCAAAAAATTACTTGGCTTTTGGAAATATGGTGTCACTCTTATTGTCGTGATTGTGTTGGTTTTGCTTTTTCATCCGCGTGCTTTTGTTGAAGGAGCTGAACGAATCGTGAAACACAACGAATTCTTTGAAAAACCAGCACCATTCTCGTTTATTTTGGATAACGATTCTCTCTCGGTTATAAAAGGCGAAGATTTCACCATTTTAATGCATGTAGAAGGAAAATTTGTTCCAGAACAAATAAATATAGCCATTGGTGGAAATAACTTCTTAATGACCAAAAAAACAGCTTCTTCATTCGAATACTGTTTACACGGATGCAACAATTCCGTGAATTTCGCTTTCCTTGCCGATGAATACTCTTCCAAAACCTATACGTTACAAGTATTCCCGCTTCCGCAGTTGCTGAATTTTTCACTTTCGGCAATTGTCCCTTCTTATACACAATTGGACAACGTGAACGTAACAAATACTGGCGAAATAACGATTCCTGCAGGAACAAAAATTTCGTGGTCGGTCGATGCCGCTGATACCGACTCGTTGTTTTTTAAGTCTGAAAATGGGTATAGCATTCCTTTTAGTAAAAAAGACTCACAATTTGCTTTGAATCAATATATTACACAAACAATACCTTACACATTGATTGGCAAAAACGAATATTTGGATTCAATACAAATTATCAGTTACACATTTACAGTAATTCCAGACTTACGTCCGTCTATTCAAGTTGAGCAAAAGCAAGATAGTGCGCAGTTCTTCACGTATTACTTTAAAGGCGAAATTCAAGATGACTATGGTTTTTCATCGCTTGATTTTGTGTATTTTTTGAAAAATAACGAATCTGAAAGTGTGCGTGTTCCAATGGAATTTTCTCCAGCAATTGCACATCAACAGTTCTTTTATATGTTCGACTTTTCACAATTTGCAAAAGGCGACACTATTCACTATTATTTCGAAGTGTTTGATAATGACGCGGTTAACGGCAAAAAATCTGCTCGTACTGCATTATACGATTTTACCATTCCTACTCAAGAAGAATTAGAAAAAATACAAGAAGAATATTCTCAACAAATTGAGTCTTCGTTTGAACAATCTTCGTCGTTAGCACAAGAATTAGTGAAAGATTTTGACAAAATGAAGCAAAAACTTTTGAACGAAAATCTTTCCGACTGGGAACGCAAGCAAGTCCTTGAGGAAATGCAAGAAAAGCAAGAGCAAATAAAGCATCACATTGAACAACTCACACAATCGCTTGAACAAAAGAACGATATGCAAAACAAATTGTCGGAGCAAGACGAGGAAAT
This sequence comes from Bacteroidales bacterium, assembly GCA_045599365.1. Taxonomy (GTDB): domain Bacteria; phylum Bacteroidota; class Bacteroidia; order Bacteroidales; family UBA1715; genus UBA1715. The sequence goes on along the minus strand of JAZRVS010000104.1, from coordinate 5,679 downwards.
TTTGCGTAAACAAAAAGAAATAGAAGATTTGCTAAATACACTGATGGACGATGAACTTCGTAAAATGATGGAAGAATTCAACCAAATGATGGAGAATTACAACAAAGACGAATTCATCAAAAAATCAGAAGATATGAAAATGTCGTTTGACGAACTTTCCAAACAATTAGACCGAGATTTGGAATTACTGAAACGTATGGATGTAGAGGAATCGGTTCAAAAAACAAGTGACCGTCTGCAGGAACTCGCAGAAGAACAAAAACAATTATCCGAAGAACTGAAAAATTCTAAAAATTCCGAGGAACTACAACAAAAGATGGACGAAATTCAACAGGAACTGGAATCCATTGAAAAGAATTACGAAGATGCACAAAACAAAAATGAAGAACTACAACAAAAATATGATTTACAAGATTTTAACGAGCAATTCCAAGACATAAAAAATTCTATGCAACAAAGTCAATCGGAGCAACAGCAAGGACAGCAATCAAAGTCCTCAAAATCAATGAAAAAGGCTTCGGAGCAAACGCAGCAATTGGCTGAAAATATGCAAGGAATGATGCAACAGCAAATGGCTCAACAAAATATGGAGGATATAGCAAATCTTCGTCAAATTATGGAAAATCTGCTTACATTTTCGTTTGAGCAAGAAAACTTGATGGCACAAACAAGTAAACTTTCGTATGCCGACCCGAAATATGCCGAAGTTGCGTATAAACAGAACACTTTGCGCGAAAACTTCCAAATGATAAAAGATTCGCTGTATGCTTTGAGCCTTCGCGTTCCGCAAATCTCACAACCAATTAATAATGAAGTGTTTGAAATATATAAAAATGGAAATGCAACGATAGACAATTTGGAACAACGTCAACGAAGTTTGGCAAAAATCAATCAGCAATATATGATGACGGCTGCCAACAATTTGGCATTACTTCTTTCGGAAGTCCTTCAATCTATGCAGCAACAGGCAGCGCAACAAATGGAAGGTCAACAACAATGCCAGAATCCAAAAAATAGCGGGAAAGGGCAAAAGCCATCGTTCCAACAAATGAAGCAAATGCAACAATCCTTGAAAGAACAAATGCAACAAATGATGCAACAAATGAAGGAAGGCGGAATGCCATCGCAACAAATGCAAAAGCAAATGAGCGAAATGCTGATGAAAGAACAAATGCTCAAACAATTGGGAAATAAGATGATGAAAGACGGAGAACTTTCGCCAGAAGGAGCACAGCAATTAAAAGATATTCAAAGACTTATGGACCAAACTGAACGAGATATCGTCAATCAAAATATTACTCCGCAAACATTGATGCGACAGGAACAGATTCTTACAAGAATGTTGGAAGCTGAAAATGCCGAAAAAGAACGTGACCAAGACAAAGAACGTGAATCAAAAACTGCCATAGAAAAACCTTCTGAAAATGCCAAGAAGATGTTCAAACAAACCGATGTAGAAAAGCAACAATATAACGATATTTTACAAGAAAATTCTATAAAATTGAAACCACAATACCAGAAAATCTATTCAGATTATATCATCAATTTGAATGAAGATTAAAAGTTGTCAGTTGCCAGTTATCAGTTGTTAGACGAATCTCTTTGAGTAATCAACTTCCCATTATGGGAATCAAACTGAAAACTGAAAACTGAATACTGTTATCTGATTACAAATGATTGTGTTGCAAAGAATAATCGTCATGGTAGTGGTGACAGACCCTTCGCTATCGCTCAAGGTGACGGCTTCGTAGTAAGCAATTTCCAACGAAGAAACAACAATGCATAATGTAAAAAACGAAAGCCGAAACTTAGTTTCGGCTTTCGTTTTTATACTTCTTAATTTTCAAGAGACGCGATAAATCGGCGTCTCTACATTTACTTCTTACTTCTTAACTCAGTACAGCACCGTGTACGTCTTGTTGCCAACCTTCACGAAGTAAATTCCACCAATACGGATTTCGTACGTGTTTGTTTCAACCGTTTGCAACTGTTTGTAGAGCAATTTGCCGTTTACAGCGTAGATTGTAACAACATCTTCGTGAGACAATCCAGAAACCACAATCTCATTACCTCTGACGAATACTGTGATGTTATCCGTTAACTCATCAGCAGCTTCTGGTTCTGAATTGATAGGCAAGAACTCAAGTACATTGTCTCCGCTTATCAATGTAACCTTAGCAATACTGTCGTTGTCAACATTGAATGTGAACATTGAATTATCCTTAAATAGGATGGCAATGCTGTCGCTCGTGTACATAATTTGCGAAATGTTCTCTACTAGAGTCTTCTGCTCAACCTTACCGTTTCTAATGATAATGAAATTCTCATCTTCAAATTCTATTTGAACTTTATCGGTCTTAGGTTCTCCGTTGATTGCCGTCAAGTAATACGTTCCTTGGATTTCTTCAAGAATATCGCTATAAGCAAGTTTCTTATAATTACCCTTGAATACATCCTCATCATCGTAACCATACGTCATGAAGCCTGTAACGACATCGTTTTCTATGGTCAATGTGAAATATTTATCACCAGAGACTGTGAAATCGTAGTAGTTTCCAGTCTTTTCAATACGAACAAATTCATCGCCAGCAAGTGGGAAGTATCCATCGATGTTCTCAAAATCCTCATCACCATCGAATTGGTCAACCCACATGAAGCAAGGAACATCTTTGCCGGTTTCGAAATCAGGTTCCATGATGAAGTTCTGAACTTTTCCGTTTTCGTTGATGTAAGAACCTTCTATGATATTCCAGATATCAGCAATGTTGATTTCTTCAACTGGAGTTTTTGTTAATACGCAGACTTGTTCAAGTTCGCTATTCTTAATCGTAAGTTCTGTACACGTATTCAATTCAGTATCAATTACGAACGAGAACGTCGTATTTGGTTTGTACTCAAATGATACTTTTGTATCGCTAACTACAATATTGCTCAAATCGCTAACATTCAAATTGTTGTATTCAATGCTATTGAAATGTCCTTGCGTAATAGTATCAGTTCCATAGAACTTGAAGTACAAATCTTTTGCAGGTCTGTTAGTTTCATTGCCAGTGTAAGAAGTTAACGTGTACGTTCCTTCAATCATGTCAATAATGTCTTCATACGAAACTAATGGATATAGAATAACTTCCGTTGTATCGGCATAATTGTTTTCTTCGTAAATAACACTTGCAATGTAAACAATCTTACCATTTTCCGTAAGCGTTGCTGCCGTAGTATCGCTTGTTACAACTGCCGAAACTGTATCAGCATGCTGCTTGTCGTTAGCACAAACGAATATTGCAGAACATTGCGACTTGTCGTCACTCCACAACCATTTGTCAAGAGCAAAGTCATGGTTAAGAGCAGGAATAGTAGTAACAACCGTGTCTTTATATTCCTCTGATTGGAATGTAGCCACAGCGAAGTACGAAATCTTGCCATCTTCAGTACAAGTAGCATTAACTGTGTCAGTTGTGATAGTTGCATTGACAGTTTCTACGTGAGTTTCATCATTATTGCAGATGAATGAAACGCTTGCGGCAGAATTGTCATCACTCCAAGTCCATTCACCAAGAGCGTAGTCGTGGTTAAGGGCAGGAAGCACAGTTGTAACCGTGTCTTTGTAATCCATTCCGTTGAAAGTAGCCACTGCGTAGCTTGTAATCAAACCATCTGCTGTGCAGGTAGCTTTGAGCGTATCGGCAGTAACTTTTGCATCGACAGTATCAGAGTGATTTTCCTCGTTGATGCAGTTGAATACGGCAGCGCAGGTAGCCTTGTCGTCAGCCCACAACCATTCTCCAAATACGAATTCGTGACCGATACCAGGAATGATGTCCTCCTTCGTGTCGGTGTACGTCTTACCATCGAATTCGGCAGTAGCAGTGTAGGTAATCTTACCGTTCTTGTCCGTAGTAGCGGCAACCGTGTCAGTAGTAATCGTTGCGTCGATATTTTCAACGTGAGATTCATCGTTTCTGCAAACGAATGAAACGCTTGCAGCAGAATTGTCATCGCTCCAAGTCCATTTGCCAAGAGTGTAGTCGTGGTTAAGGGCAGGAATAGTAGTAACAACAGTGTCTTTGTAATCCTCGCCTTGGAATGTAGCCACTGCGAAGTACGAAATAGAACCATCGGTTGTACAAGTTACCTTCACTGTATCGGTAGTTATAATAGCATCGACGTTTTCTACGTGAGTTTCATCATTATTACAGATGAATGAAAGGCTTGCAGCAGAATTGTCGTCGCTCCAGTTCCATTCGCCGAGAACGTAATCGTGGTTAAGGGCAGGAAGTACTGTAGTAACCGTGTCTTTATATTCCTCTCCTTGGAATGTAGCCACTGCGAAGTACGAAATAGAACCATCTTCGGTACAAGTTGCCTGAAGCGTATCTGTTGTGATTGTTGCGTCAACATTCTCAACGTGAGTTTCATCATTATTGCAGATGAATGAAACGCTTGCTTCAGACTTGTCGTCTTTCCATGTTCATTCGCCAAGAGCGTAGTCGTGGTCGATAGCAGGAATAGTAACTGTAACAGTGTCTTTATATTCCTCAGATTGGAATGTAGCAACTGCGAAGTACGAAATCAAACCATCTTCAGTACAAGTAGCATTAACTGTATCAGTTGTGATAGTTGCATTGGCAGTTTCTACGTGACTGTTGTCGTTCTTGCAGATGAATGAAACGCTTGCAGCAGATTTGTCGTCGCTCCAGTTCCATTCGCCAAGAACGTAATCGTGGTTAAGGGCAGGAAGTACAGTTGTAACAGTGTCTTTGTAATCCTTGCCGTTGAAAGTAGCCACTGCGTAGCTTGTAATCAAACCATCTGCTGTGCAGGTAGCCTTGGGCGTATCGGCAGTAACTTTTGCATCGACGGTATCTGAATGATTTTCCTCGTTGATGCAGTTGAATACCGCAGCACAGGTAGCTTTGTCGTCAGCCCACAACCATTCTCCGAATACAAATTCGTGACCGATAGCAGGAATGATGTCCTCCTTCGTGTCGGTGTATGTCTCACCATCGAATTCGGCAGTGGCAGTATATACTATCTTGCCATTCTTGTCGGCAGTCGCAGCTGTCGTATCAGTTGTTACCACCGCATTCACCGTGTCGGCATGTTCACTGTTGTTCTTACAAGTAAATACCGCTTCGGCAGTCTTCTTGTCGTCGCTCCACAACCATTTGTTAAGAGCAAAGTTGTGGTTGATAGCAGGAAGCTCCGTAGTTACTACGTCTTTGTATTCCTCACCTTGGAATGTAGCAACTGCGTTGTACGTAATCAAACCTTTTTCGGTACAAGTAGCATCAACTGTGTCAGTTGTAATAGTTGCATTAACAGTTTCTACGTGAGTTTCATCATTATTACAGATGAATGAAACGCTTGCATCAGAATTGTCGTCGCTCCAGTTCCATTCGCCGAGAACGTAATCGTGGTTAAGGGCAGGAAGTACTGTAGTAACCGTGTCTTTATATTCCTCTCGTTGGAATGTAGCCACAGCGAAGTACGAAATCAAACCGTCTTCGGTACAAGTTGCCTGAAGCGTATCTGTTGTGATTGTTGCATCAACGTTCTCAACGTGAGTTTCATCATTATTGCAGATGAATGAAACGCTTGCTTCAGACTTGTCGTCTTTCCATGTCCATTCGCCAAGAGCGTAGTCGTGGTTAAGTGCAGGAATAGTAGCTGTAACAGTGT
>JAZRVS010000103.1:0-29859 GCA_045599365.1 Bacteroidales bacterium | reverse complement strand
TAATAGTTCTTGTTGACGTTGATTTAATTGAACTTCAGCATTTTGTTGATATTGAACAATTCTATTTTGCATATCGTTCAATTCTTGTTCTAATAACTGTTTACTTGCTTTTGTTAGTGTGTCAGATTGCCCATCGTAGGCTAAATATTTTTTGTTGAATTCAACCGACATACTTTCAATAATACCTTTCATTTCGGAATATTCCTTTTCTAAAGTTTTTTGAGCTTCAGCTTTTTCAGGCATTGCAGATACTAATGCTTCAAAATCAATGTGTCCAAATTTTTGTGCTTGAGTAGTGAAAGAAACACCACATACGAATAATGCAATAAATGCGATTTTTACTAATTTTTTCATCTTTTATAATTTTAATATGCAAATGTAATTAAATCTAATTATTTTTCGTTGGTAAATGAAACTGATATATAAATACAAGGGTGCTATTGCCCATTTGTGAGTTATTTAACGTATCCTAATTTTCGTAAGACATCGTCGCTCACATCGTATTTTGAATCGCTATATAATAATGTGTAGGAACTTGACGCTGCGTCTATTACAAATGCGTACCCTTGACTTGCGGCTAAATCTTTAATAGCATTGAAAATTTCATCTTGAATAGGCTTTATCAATTCCTCTTCTTTTTTCATTCTATCACCATTTGCGCCAAAACGTTTCTTTTGTAATTCTTTCAGTTCTTTTTCCTTATCAAGAATTTCTTGTTCACGTTTTGCTTTCATATCGTTTGATAACAAAACTTTGTCTATTTGGTATTGTTTGTATAAGGCATCAAGTGCGGTGCGTTGTTCTTCAATTTCAGATTGCCAATTCTTGGTCAAATCATCAAGTTGTTGTTGAGCTTCTTTGTAAGCGGGAATCTTGCTTAATAGATAGTCGGTATCAACAAAAACAGTCTTTTGAGCAAAACCTAATGTTGCGATGCAAATAGTAGCAAAGAATAATGTTATTTTTTTCATAGTTAGTAATTTTTAAAATTGTTGTCCTAATACAAAAGATGGTTGCCAACCTCTTACTTCATCTGATTTTCCTTTTATACTATCAAATCCGTACCCCATATCAAAACCAAGCAATCCCATCATTGGAATGAAAAGTCGAATACCAGCTCCTGCGCTACGTTTAATATCAAACGGATTGTAGTCGGAGAATTCCATCCATGCATTTGCTGCTTCGGCAAATGCCAATACATATATTGTTGTTTCTTGTTTCAATGCCAACGGATATCGAAGTTCTAAAGAAAATTTATTATATAAGTATGCTCCACCATCGCCATCAGGATTTAATGCTGATGCTTCATATCCTCGCATAGGAACAAAATCTGTGCCATAATAGTAAACATTACTTAACCCATCACCTCCGATATCAAAACGTTCAAATGGCGTTTTAAAGTTTTTGTTGTAATGACCAACAAATCCAAAATCAATTCTAGTTTCTAAAACTAAGTCACCAACGAGTTGTGTGTACATTTTTGATTTAAATGTCCATTTGTGATATTCTATCCATTTGTATCTTTCTTCGTCACTCATATTTGAATCATCTGCATTGTTTTTAAACAATGAGAATGGGGGTGTTAATTCCAAACGTAGTGTAAACGAGGAACCTCGTCGTGGATAGAGTGGTTGGTCAATAGAATTACGAGATAGGGTTGTTCCAAGGGTTAAACAGCGAGACAACAAACTATCTGGTAGTGAAGTTGGTAAGTATAAATTATAATTATTTAATTTATATCGTTTTATACTGATATCATTGTAGAGAGAAAAATAGTCATCTGGGATTTTTAAATCTCGTTCTATACCAACCGATAACCCGAGCGTTCTCCAATTACCATAATAATCGCTACTACGAGCATATCCATTGGCGCGAATAGAATAGTAAGCAGAAACGGTCAATGCGTTTGGCTTTTTGCCACCGAACCATGGTTCTGTAAATGAGAAGTTGTAATATTGGTAATACCGTGTGTTTGCAGAAACACTTAAACTCAAAGATTGTCCATCGCCAGAAGGGATTGGTCTCCAATATTCTCTTTTGAGTGTATTTTTTAGAGAAAAGTTGTTTAGTACGAGTCTTACAGAACCGAGCAAATAACTTCCACTCCACCCGAAAGATAATTCTATTTGGTCTGTTGATTTTTCGGTTAATACGTATTCAATATCAACAGTTCCGTCTAATGGGTTTGGTTGAGGATTTACTTGCATTGTTTCTGCATCAAAGTAGCCAAGCATTGCTAATTCACGTTGGGTACGAATAATGTCGGCACGGCTGAATAAATCGCCAGGTTTTGTCCTCAATTCTCGATAAATAACGTGGTCATTTGTTTTTGTGTTTCCTTGAACACTGATATTATTTATCATTGCTTGTTGACCTTCGTAAATACGAATTTGAATATTGATAGAATCGGAATTCGTCCCTAATTCAACGGGATCAGCGTTGAAAAATAAGTAGCCATTATCAAGATAAATAGAACTAATACCTTCTAAGCCATAAATTTTTTCTTGCAATAAACTTTCGTCATATACATCACCTTTGTTAATGGAAAGGATTTTTTCCAAAACGGTGGTACTATAAACAGAGTTTCCTAACCAAGAAATGTCTCCAAAATAATATTTTTTTCCTTCGTTAATTTTCATTTCAATGCGAAGTAGAGTAGAATCGACATTGAATACGGAGTCGGAAGTGATAATTACATCGCGGAAACCAAGTTTCTTGTATTTTTCAATGATACTTTTCTTGTCGGTTTCGTAATTTTTTTCAACGAATTTGGATCGTTTTAGAATATACCAAGCTTTCTTTTTGGTATTCTTCATTGCGTGACGTAATTTTCGAGATTTTAATTCCGTGTTTCCATCAAAAACAATGTCTTGGATCTTTACTCGATTGTGCTTGTTGACTTTAATGTGAATGTTGGAAGCATTAAATTGGGAACTATCATTGATTTCGGTAAGTTGAACGTCAACATTGCGAAAGCCTTTGTCAATGTAATATTCTTTGATTTTTTTGACCGCCATGTCTTTTTGATTCTCAGTGATTTGCATGTGCGTTTTAAAGTCAATTAAATCTTTTAGGTCATTTTGTTCTGATTTTTTTACACCAGTAATGCTAAATGCGTTTAGTCGAGCTCGTTCTTTTATAGAAATCGTTAAATAGATTTTGTCGCCTTCGTATTTAGATGCTAAAATTTTTGCGTCGGCAAACATACCTTGCTCCCATAATTTTTCAATTGCGGCGGTGATTTCTGGTCCAGGAATTGAAATTTCTTGACCAACGTATAAGCCAGTTGTTCTAATGATAGGAGGATGTTGCAAATATTTCGTGCCAACAACTTCGATGCCTGCTATGGTGTATTTTTTTATAGCATTTTGAGCAGTCGCTTCTATTGCTGTTGCGAGTGAAAATATAATGAATATGAGTAATCGTAATTGTTTCATTCGGTGTATTTTATATTTGGTCATCGGTTTTTCCAAAACGTCTTTTCCTATTTTGAAAATCAATTATGGCCTTGCAAAATTCTTCTTTGGTAAAATCAGGCCACAAAACGTCAGTAAAATAGAGTTCTGTGTACGCAATTTGCCATAATAAGAAATTACTGATTCTATGTTCTCCGCTCGTACGGATGAGCAGTTCTGGATCTGGAATATCTTTAGTGGATAAATTATTGGAAATTAGTTCGTTTGTTATGTCATCAACCTTTAAATCACCATTAATACATTGTGTAGCAATGGATTTTACCATTTCGTTGATTTCCCATCGAGCGCTGTAACTTATTGCTAAAATGAGTGTTAATCCTGTGTTTTTAGCTGTTTTTGTGATGGCAGTTTGTAGCGAATTTTGAACTTGTTGAGGAAGACTTGAAAAGTCTCCAATGGTAAGTAAGCGGACATTGTTTTTTATCAATTTATCCAAGTTTTTTTCAGCAGCATTAATCAAAAGGTTCATTAATCCTTTGACTTCATCTTTGGGTCTATCCCAATTTTCAGTAGAAAAAGTATATAAGGTAAGATATTTTATTCCAATTTCTGCTGCCGCAGTTACAATGTCGTTCACAGTAGAAACGCCCTTTTGATGTCCCAAAAGTCGGATTCCACCACGTTGTTTTGCCCATCTGCCATTGCCGTCCATAGTTATGGCTATATGCTCTGGAAGTCGGTTATAATCAATGTCTTTTACTATTTCTGCCATAAGATTTACCTTCGTATATTGGACAAGGTATTTTTTCGTCGCTAAAATTAAACAATAAAGAGATACCAAGCACAGAAAACCAATCTTTTGTTTTAGAAAAAGATATTTGTTTATATTGAAGGTATCCATCGTTTGCTTTATCTGCTAAGTGATCTAAGCCATCTGTAAATGTTTTTCTCCAAGTCCATTCTGCTCGTAATTCTAATTTTGGTAGCAGTTTGTATTTTAATCCAAGACCAAGGGGAATATTGAATGCTTCTGTCCATTTTAATCCTTCAATGTGCATAATCCCGAGTCCGCCAATAACAAAAGGAGAAAAGTTTTTTTCTTTCTTATTTTGTGTTACTTCGTAAAAGTTGAATTCTACCATAGATGAAAATTCTAAAATTTTTGTATCATCAAAATAATAACTGCGATTTTGTTGGTATGAATTTTCAAAGTCCCAATCATCTGCTTTTAGATGCCCATAAGTTACACCCAAACGGAGAGAATAATGAGGATTAAAATTTTTTCTAAAAATACCACCAATACACGGCTGTGGAGAATAAAATGGTTGCGTCATATTGACATCACCATTGTATTGCATTGACCCAATGATAAATCCGAAATCAACGTCTCGATGTTGTGCAAACAAAACTACTGGCGACAATAGAATAAGTATTGCCGTAGAAATTATTATTTTTTGTATCGTTATCATTTTGTCGTGCAAAGATAATGATTTTCAGTGCAAAACAGATGTATAACGATAAAATGGAGAAAAAAGTATATGAAAAAGTTGGAGATACAATATTTATTGTCCACTATGGTATTGAGCTCTTTATTTTTCTCCTTCAAAACTAAACCCAAGAGATTCAACGATATCTCTTACTTTTGAAGAATCAATGTCGCCATCAACTGATACTTCTCCAGTTGATATATCAGCATGTACATTGTTGATTTCTGGTAATTTGCTGAGGTTGGTTTCAACACTTGTTTTGCAATGATTACAACTCATACCTCTTACTAAAAAAGTTTTTTTGTTATCCATATCTACGTGATGATGAGAGTGTTCTTGAATTAATAATGCGTTGATAATTAATATTATAAATAAAATAGATGTAATGATATCAAATATTGGAATGTGAGTTTCGGAATGGTGGTTGGTAGCATCAATGATAGAAAACCATTCGGTTGGAAGTAATGTGTTGATTATTAGACCGAAACAAATAGCTCCAACGATTATAGAAAATACGTATAACAGCATAGATTTGGCACCCATAATTTTTTTTACGACTAAAAGAGAGGCAAAACTAACAGCAGGACCAGCCATTAAGAATACAAGAGTTGCACCTGGTGTTAACCCTTTTAACATAAGTGCTGCTGCAATGGGAATAGAACCTGTAGCACAAACGTACATTGGAATAGCAACAAGCGTTACAATGAGCATTTCTAATAATGGTTTATCAGAAAAATGTAACAAGAATTGGTTTGGTATAAAAACAGCTATAATCCCTGCTATAAGTAATCCAACAATTAAATGTTTTCCAATGTCTTGTAGCATTGTTACATAACTATAGTGTAACATGTTTTTGATTTTATCAGAGATTGTATTTGTAGAGTTGTCTTTTTGAGTATTGTAACTTTGTCTTTTAGAGGATTCATTTTTATCAAAAATTGCGACCAAACTGCCAGAAAATACCGATGTAACCAGTGCTGCAATAGGTCGGATAATTGCAAACGGTAACCCGAAGATGGAGTATGTTGCCAAAATGGAGTCAATTCCTGTTTGAGGAGTAGCTGTTAAAAAAGCAGTGGTCGCACCTTTGGATGCACCTTCTTTGTGCAATGACATGGCTGTTGGTAAGACCCCGCAAGAACAAAGAGGTAGGGGAATTCCAAAAAGTGCAGCCAAGATGATTGATTTGAAATTGTTTTGTGATAGATGTGCTTGGTAGAAGTTTTGAGGTACAAAAACGTGTAGAATTCCTGCACATAAAAAACCAAATAAAAGGAATGGAATCATTCCCATTATCATGTGAACCAATGTTACAATACTTTCATACATGGTAATACTACAATCTTACTTTCTTGCTTTTTGCAAAGTTGGAAATTTTTCGATAATGATGTAATACGTTTCCTATGGAATTTTTCAATATATCCATTAATATGATGTATTTGTTTCTGTCAAATTGTCAGTAAGATAAGTTAGAATCGGAAAAAATGTCTCGGCAAATTGATTGGCAATCAAATTGATAAGTCAAACGCAACAAATAAAATTTAATTATCATGGACTTCAATCAATTCACAATCAAAGCACAAGAGGTTATTCAGCAAGCTGTTCGTCTTGCGGAATCGAATAACCAACAAGCAGTTGAGACTGGGCATTTGCTAAAAGCTTTGTTTGAAAAAGCCGACAGCATTTCATCGTTCATTCTCAAAAAACTTGACGTGAACGCCACAAATCTTGTGAGCGTTCTTGATAGAATAATTGCTTCGTATCCGAAAGTTTCGGGTGGCGAGCCGTATCTTTCAAACAATGCAAATAAAGCTATGCGAGAGGCAGAAAATCTGCTCAAAACATTTGGCGATCAATATGTTTCGGTTGAACATATATTGATTGGTATTTTCCGTTGTGGCGACCAAATTTCACAATTGTTGAAAGACAATGGTATAACTGATAAAAATTTAGTTGCAGCTATTCAAGAACTTAGAAAAGGGAGCAAAGTCAATAGTCAATCTGCCGAAGAAACATATAATTCTTTGGAACGATTTGCAATAAACTTGAATGCCCAAGCTCGTGCTGGTAAGTTAGATCCTGTAATTGGACGTGATGACGAAATACGTCGTGTTTTACAAATTCTTTCGCGAAGAACCAAAAACAATCCAATTTTGATTGGCGAGCCTGGTGTTGGTAAAACTGCGATTGCCGAAGGAATTGCACACCGAATTATAAAAGGCGACGTGCCAGACAATTTAAAGTCAAAGAAGATATTTTCGCTTGATATGGGTGCACTAGTTGCGGGTGCCAAATATAAAGGTGAATTTGAGGAAAGACTCAAATCGGTTGTTAACGAAGTGATTTCGGCAAATGGCGAGATTATTCTTTTTATTGATGAAATTCATACGTTGGTTGGCGCTGGAAAAGGCGATGGAGCAATGGATGCGGCAAATATCTTGAAACCTGCTCTTGCTCGTGGTGAACTTCGTTCAATTGGTGCCACTACGCTTGATGAATATCAAAAATATTTCGAGAAAGATAAAGCGCTTGAACGTCGTTTCCAGACTGTTACGATTGACGAACCTTCTGTGGAAAATGCTGTTTCAATTTTACGTGGTTTGAAGGAACGCTACGAAAATCACCACAAAGTTCGTATTCTTGACGAGGCTATTGTTGCTGCGGTTGAACTTTCACACCGATATATTTCAAGTCGTTTTTTGCCAGACAAAGCCATTGATTTAATGGACGAAGCAGCTGCAAAATTACGTATGGAAATGAATTCTGTGCCTGAGGAAATTGACGAATTGAATCGTAGAATTCGTCAGTTAGAGATTGAACGTGAAGCAATTAAACGTGATGGAAAAACAGTCAGAACAGAAACAATAGACAAGCAACTTGCCGATTTACAAGCAGAACTTACGAAGTTTATGGCAACATGGAATTCGGAGAAAGAAATTGTTGCAAAAATTCATTCCAACAATCAAGAAATTGAGACGTTGAAATTTGAGGCCGAACGAGCCGAACGTGATGGTGATTATGGAAAAGTTGCTGAGATTCGTTACGGAAAACTAAAATCTCTCGAAGAAGAGTCGCAAAAACTTGCAGAAGAATTAAAATCAAAGCAAGTAAATGGTGGTTTGATTGACGAGGAAGTTAGTGCCGACGACATAGCCGATGTGGTTTCTCGCTGGACAGGAATTCCTGTAAGCAAAATGTTGCAAGCCGAAAAAGACAAACTGTTGAATCTTGAAACAGAATTGCACAAACGTGTGATTGGTCAAGACGAGGCAATCATCGCAGTTGCTGATGCTGTTCGCCGTAGTCGTGCAGGTTTGCAAGACGAAAAACGTCCAATTGGATCGTTCATTTTCTTGGGGACAACTGGTGTTGGAAAAACCGAGTTGGCAAAAGCACTTGCCGAATTTTTGTTCGACGACGAAAATTTGATGACACGTATTGATATGTCTGAATATCAAGAACGACATTCAGTGTCACGTTTGATTGGAGCGCCTCCAGGATACGTTGGCTACGATGAAGGCGGACAATTGACCGAAGCCGTTCGAAGAAAACCATATTCGGTTGTGTTGCTTGACGAAATAGAAAAAGCTCATCCAGATGTTTTCAATATTTTGCTGCAAGTACTTGACGATGGTCAACTTACCGACAACAAAGGACGTACGGCAAGTTTCAAAAACACTATCATCATTATGACCTCAAATATTGGTTCCGACATTATCCAAGACAGATTTGAAAGAATGAACGACTCAAACAAATTCGAAACGATTGAAAATGCCAAAAACGAAGTGTTCAACTTATTGAAGAAAAGTGTACGACCAGAGTTTTTAAACCGAATTGACGAAACAATAATGTTCACACCGTTGACACAAAAAGACATTACTGCAATTGTTCGTATGCAATTTAACCGTCTTGCACAACGATTAGGCACAATGGACATTACGATTGACATTACCGAAAATGCAGTGGACGAACTTGCACGATTAGGATACAATCCACAATTTGGTGCACGTCCAGTAAAACGAATCATTCAGAGAGAATTGCTCAACGAACTTTCAAAGAAATTGCTTTCGGGCGAAATTGTAAAAGATTCCAAAATCATCGTTGATGTTGAAAACGAACAAATTGTGTTTAGGAATTGAAAGAGGAAAATTGAGGATTGACAGTTAAAGAGAAGGTATCAAAACTAATAAAGTTTCGATACCCCCTCTTTTTTATTGTTGTTACAAACTACAAAAATGTTCAAAGAAATTTTGTACGTTTGTAGAGTAAAACGAACAAATATATGAAACGGATTTGTGTCATTATATCATTAATTATGTCTCTAACAACATTTGCTGGAGAATACACTATTTCTTTGTCAATCAATGGCTTTGGTGGTCAGTTCTCATATTTGACAAAAGTTGAGGGTGATTTGTCTATCATTACAGATACGTTAGTGTCGAATTCGTTAGGCTTGTTTAAAACGAAATTTACTGATGACGATGAGGTCGGTTTTTATAAGTTTATTTTTCCGCAACTGAATAATGCTGAGATAGAATTTATTTTTAATAAAGAAAATGTTTCACTATCGAGTGAGGTGGCTAATCCAAGTGGGTATATTCAGGTTTTGTCATCGAAAGAGAATGATTTGTATTATCAGTTTTTGGCAAAAAATGTCATTCTTAATAATCAAGTTGGATTGTTAGAAATGGTATATGAAAACTATATGGGAGAAGAATTTCGTTCTCAAGCGGAAATGGAGTATCAACGTTTGTTACAAAATTACGCCAATGATATAGAGGACTTGTTTAAGCGTGGTAAAGATACGTATGTTTGGCATGTTATTCGTTCATCGAGAATTTCTTTGCCACCGATGTTGTTGACTCAATCGGAAAAAAATCTTTTTTTGAAAGAACATTTTTTTGATGATGTAGATTTTTCAGATACATTGTTGATAAATTCAGATGTCTTTACAACGGCAACTTTGCAATATATGTCAATTTATACAGCTCAAATCCAGCAGTCAAATAAGGATGCGATTTTTATGGCTGCAGTTGATACAGTTTTGCACAAAGCACAAAAAAATAGTAATGTTTACGACTTTATCGTAGATTTTTTGCTTGGAGGATTTGAATCAATGGGAGCTTCTAACATTGTAACATATATTTCTGAAAAATATTTGACGGAGCAAACGTGTTCAAGTGAAAATCAGAATACATTGAAACGGAAAGCTTTGAGTAATACCGAGTTGGCAATAGGGAAAAATATGCCATTGGAACTTTTGCAAACAATGAATTTTAAGCATGATGTCAATTTTGAGTCAGAAAATGTTGTACTTGTTTTTTGGGCAACGTGGTGTAGTCATTGTGTAGAAACGATTCCTGAAATAGTGAAACAATATGTTTTAATGGCGAAACCGAAATATACATTAGTTACCATTTCTTTAGATACGAATACAATTGATTGGGAACAATTTTTAGAATCGCATAAAGATTTCGCGAAGACGAAAAATTTTATTGATACAGATGGATGGGACGGAAAAGTTGCAGAGACGTATCATTTATATGCGACACCCACAATTTTCTTTTTGCAGAATGGGAAAATTGTTGCAAAACCAATTGATTTTGAGGAATATAAACAAAGTCTAAAGAAATTGAAATGGGAATAAAACTATGTAGATTTTTGCCGTTTTTTCTTTGGCTTATAGCTATTTTAGTTGCGAGTTTTATGCCATCGCAACATATTCGTTCTTCGTGGTTCTTATTCCCCAATGAAGATAAGTTAATACATTTTTGTATGTATTTCGGACTTTCTTTTTTGTTCGTTTGGGCGTATATAAAAGAGAAAAAGACATCAATAACATTTTTGTTGATAGTAGCATTGATAGCAAGTTTATTTAGTGGATGTATAGAAGTACTACAGCCACTTCTCAGCAATCGAACATCTGATATATCTGACTTTATAGCGAATAGTTTTGGAGCGTTCTTGGGTAGTTTCTTCTTCGCTTTGAAGAGTAAGAAAGAGTTATAGAAATCTCATTTCCACTCTTCGATTTTTTGCGCGCCCTTCAATTGTTTCGTTTGTCGTTGCAGGTTTAGATTCTCCGTATCCAATAACTTCAAAAAGACTTTCTGCACAACCTTCTTTGACCAAAAAATCTTTCACTGCTGTCGCTCTTCGCATGGAGAGTGCCATATTGTAATTGTCATCACCAACATTGTCGGTGTGTCCTGTGATTTCTATTCGTAAATTGTTGTTTTTGATTATTTTAGCAACTCGTTTTAATTCGGATATAGAGTACGGCAATAATTCACTTTTGTCGGTGTCAAAAAAGAGGTTTTCTAATCGTACAGCGGTTTTTTGCTCTTTCATTTCGTTATAAGTGGTAACGACAATATCTTTCTCTATTGTTTCTGCGGTTTTACTGTGCGTTAAATCAACATTTTGTGATTGAGGAAAATAGTTCTTGTCATCTACGTAGTAGCCGTACATTTTTCCATTAGGAACAACCGCGAAATATTTTCCATCGTTAGGATTTGATTTAGATGTTTCAATAATTTCTCCAGATGCTAAATCTTCCCAAATAATTTGAGTACCTACTGGCTTTCCTGTTTGGTCAGTTATTTTACCAGTAATGTTTACAACAGCTTCGGGACGGAATTTTTCAGGAATGGATATGTACCATAAATCATTTTGTGTCTCTCCTGTTTTTCGTGCTGCATAGTAAAAATCTTTCCCATTGGGAGCAATGCGATAGCCCCAATTTTCTTCGGAAGTGTTAATTTCTTTTCCCAAATTGATAGGTTCACTCCAGCAGTCCCAGCACGTGTCAGCCAAACGGGTTGATACAAATACATCTAAATTTCCTAACCCGCCGTGTCCATCAGAACAAAAATATAGTGTTTTCATATCGTGATGTAGGAATGGACTTCTATCTGCGTAAATAGTATTGATTGTTGGTCCTAAATTGATAGGACGGCTCCACCCATTGTCGGTTTTAAGAGAAACATAGATGTCTGATTGATGGTGAATTGCACCATGGTAAACGCCCAAACTTGCATTTTGTTTTGTGTAAAAATTATATGCATCATCGCGAACAGAAGCAAAAATAATTGCTTTACCATCGCTTGTTATCATTGCATCGGCAGACCATTTCGCATTATTGATTTCTGCAGAAACATTCACACCTTCGCTCCAACCGCGAGATGTTTTTGTTGACGAATAAATAACCCCTTCTTTAAAGTACAATAATTCGGTACCGTCGGTACTTATACTAATTACAGCTTCGTTCATAATAGGTGTTGATAGTTCAGCAACCAATTTGGGTTTTCCCCAATCGTTGACTCCCCATTCTGAGACGAAAATATCTTCACTTTTACCAATATTATCCAAACGATTTTTTCCACAAAAATAGAGATATCGGTTGTCTGCCGAGATGATAGGAGAGTACTCTCCTCCTTCTTGAGTGTTGATTTTAGTCGAGAGTTCTTGGACCATAACAAATTTGTCTTCTGGAGCAGAAAGAATAGCTAATAGGTCAGTTATTTTTTTGTTGTTTTCTCCAAAATATGGTTGAAATTGTTTGACGGTTTTTATCGCTTTTTTCCAATTCTTGTCCGATATATCTTGTGAAATAAGTTTTTGAAGTACAACAAACGCTTTCTCCTTTGGCGCAGCCATTTTTATATATTCCGTAAATGATTGATATGATTTAACAGAATCGTACGGTTCTACAAGTTCAAGTGCATCACCTTTCGCAGCAATTTTAAAATCTTTAGCTAAAAGTGTATCCAAAAATGTACGAGGATACATATCTACGAACGTGTAAAGAGTTAGATGTTCGCCATCTTGAGTAAATTCTTTATAGAATTCGTACAATGCGTATTCAAAATCGACTTCACGACTGCATTCTACTGTTTTTTGCATAAGAGGAAAATCTCGGTTCTCTTTTGCGATTTCCATCATTTTACGAATGGCTGGTTTTGCCATTGGATTTTTAGGATTGGTGCGAACGAATTGCTCAAAACTTTTATAATCCCCAATAGAAGTTTGTTCTGCGAAAATACGTTCTCCATATAATTTTTGAATTTCAGGAACGTATTCGCTTTGCGGATAATTTTTTAGAAATGAGAGAAATGCAGTACAATTATTTCTTCTCATCGTTTCTTCGTATGCCAATTTGTCTCGTCTTTTTATTGCTGTAGGAATGCCAGATGCTTCAGGATAAAGTGAAATAAAATCTTGATATGATTCTATTGTATTTCTTTGTTCAGCTTCGGCAAAAGCGAGCATATTTCTATATTCGGTAACACTTGCTTGAAGTTCTTGCGAGGCTCGTTTATAGTTTTTTAGGAATGAATTGCACGTTGCAACAGAATTTGAATGCATTGTTGCTTCAAAAAGGCGTTGACAAACAGTATCTAAGTCTTTTTGAATTTTTTTCGATGTCGTATATTTTATGTGTTTTTCTCGTTCTGCAGGAGAAAGTTTATTGAAATCTGATTTTGCAATGGAGAGACAATTGTATGCTTTGTCTAAATTGTATTTGGGGTATTCTTTGTTGGAATACATAAGTCCAGCAACGTGATTGTAAGGAACATTGCGAGGTTGCTTTTGTAAAATTGGTAGAATTTTTTTCTCTAATTTTTCCCATTCTTTTGCTTTGTACATAGAAAAACACGCTTCTTGAGCAATGCTCATCATTGACAAGTAAAAGAGACACAATAAAATGGTATATTTTTTCATACGAAAACTTTATTGCGAAAGTTACAACAAATTATTGAATTTTTGAAATTGCTACTTCTTCAATATCATTTCCATCGGTGTGACCAAGAGAATCAACTGCAGTAGAATCTATTTTGGGGACGAATGGCGTGTGACAAGAATATGGACGGTTTTTTAATCCACGCATGTGGCGAGGGAAGCGATCATATAAATCTGAATAATTTTCGTCATTGATAACTTTTTCCATAAACAATCCAAATGTTGGTAGAGCAGTCTTTCCTCCTTCTCCTAAAGCAGATGTTCTAAAATGAACGCATCGTTCTTCTGCACCAACCCAGGTTCCAACAACTAAGTGAGGTGATACTCCCACAAACCAGCCGTCAGAGTAATTTGATGAGGTCCCTGTTTTTCCTCCAAAATCGGTTTCGTGACCAAAAATTTTGTACGAAAATAAATTTTGCGTTGTTCCGTAAGGTTCTGATAATGAAGCTAAAAACATTTGTTGCATTAAGAAAACGGTAACAGAATCTAAAATTTTTGTTTTTTCTGGTTCAAACGTCTTGATTACATTTCCGTCTTTGTCTTCAATTCGTGTTACAAACATAGGAGAAACGCGATATCCTTCATTTAAAATTGGACAATAAGCGTTGGTTAGTTCTAATAATGTAACATCACTTGAGCCAAGGCAGATTGAAGGAACAGTATCAAGTGGTGATTGAATTCCCATTTCATGAGCCTGGTTGATTACTTTTTCAATACCAATTTTTTGTGTGAGTTGTACGCTGATGGTGTTAAGCGAGTGCGCAAATGCGTATTTAAGCCCCACATTACCACCGACGTATGTTCTATCTGCATTTCGAGGGACCCAAGATTTCTTCTCACCTTTTTCAACATACCGAATTGTAATTGGAGCATCAACTAAACTATCGCACGGCGACCAACCATTAGCCATAGCAGCAGAGTAAACAAATGTTTTGAATGAAGAACCAGGTTGTCTCATTGATTTTACGTTGTCATATTTAAAGTGGTTAAAATCAATACCGCCAACGTAAGCTTTTATAGCTCCAGTTTCTGGGTCAATCGCAACCATTCCGCTATGTAAAAGTCGTTTTAGGTAGTTTGTGGCTTCAACAAAACTACAAACGGTGTCAATGTCGCCAGACCAAGAAAATAACTTTTGTGGCTTCTTCAGATTGATGTAGTAATCAATTGAGTCCTGATTGTTATTGAATTTTGCTCGTAAACGACTGTAATACCACGATTTACGAACAACATTTTCTATAAAGTTTGGAATCTCTTTTTTGCTCGCGTCAATCCATGGATTTTGATTTTTCCAATGAGCATCAAATTGTTTTTGAACGCGCTTCATATTTTGTGCAACAGCATCTTCTGCATATAGTTGCATTTGATAGTCAAGTGTGGTATAAATTTTTAATCCATCGGCGAAAATATCCAAATCATTTTCTTTTAACCATGGTTTTAAATAGGCATATACAGCTTGTCGGTAGTAGTTGGCTATTCCTTCAATTGGAGATTCTACTTTATATTGTAGAGAAATAGGTTTTGTAATCAAGGTATCGTATTCGGCAGGTGAAATCACGTTGTCACGTTTCATAATTCCTAACACCGTGTTTCTTCTTCCTAACGAATGGTCGGGGTTTAAAACTGGGCTATATGCGGTTGGAGCTTTAAGCATTCCTATTAAAACGGCACATTCATCAGCTGTTAAGTCTTTGGGGAGTTTGTTAAAAAATGTTTTTGATGCAGAAAAAATGCCATACGAGTTGCTTCCAAAATCTACAGTGTTAAAATATAATGTAAGCAATTCTTCTTTTGTAAAGTTCATTTCAATACGAACAGCAGAAATCCATTCTTTTGATTTGACAACGAACATTTTTATGTATGGAATTTTTCCTAATAGTCCATGGTCTTGTTTTCTCGTCTTGAAAAGATTTTTTACCAATTGTTGGGTAATTGTACTTCCTCCGCGAGGATTTCCATTTAAAATATCTTTTATAACAGGAAGCAAAGCTTTGAGGTCAATTCCGTGATGTTGGTAGAACCGAGTATCTTCGGTAGCGATAAGTGTGTTTATCAATACTGGCGATAAGTCTTCATACGTGATTGGTGTTCTATTTTCGTAGAAAAACTTGCCAAGTAATTCACCATTTTCTGCATATACTTCAGATGCAATGCACTGTTCTGGATTTTTTAAGTCTTTAATGGATGGAGAGTATCCAAATAAGTTGCAAAAATTGATTTCGACAGCGACTATATAACAGACTATCAACAAAATAAGAAGAATAATCCAGCGGTATAATTTTACATAAATTGGTTTACCTATACCCAATAACCAACAAAAAATTGTTTTTATGAATTTCCAAATAGTTTGTGGAAATTTCTTTAAATTATATGTCATAACATATAGCAAGTAAATTGCCCAAAGATAGTAAAATTGTTATTACGTAAAACATTTCTTTTGAATGAGTGTGGCAATACGCATTATTTTTTACTTTTGCATTGTAAAAAAAAATTAGATGGAAAAGATTATCATTCTTGACTTTGGTTCGCAGACAACACAGCTCATCGGACGTCGTGTTCGAGAGTTAGACACGTTCTGCGAAATCGTTCCTTACAACAAATTTCCGAAAGATGACAAAGACGTTATTGGTGTAATTTTAAGTGGTTCACCTTTTAGCGTTTATGACGAAAAAGCTTTCAAAGTTGATTTAACCAACATTCGTGGTAAATATCCTATTCTTGGTATTTGCTACGGAGCTCAATTCATGGCTCAGACGTATGGTGGAAAGGTTGAATCAGCAGGAACACGTGAATACGGACGTGCAAATTTGTCATCTTTCGACAAAACAAATCCTTTGTTGAAAGGTTTGGATGATAACTCGCAAGTTTGGATGTCGCATGGTGACACTATTACTAAATTACCTACTGGTGCAAAAACAATAGCATCAACAAGCAAAGTTGAATTTGCAGCATATCAGTTTGAAGGCGAGAAAGTTTGGGGTGTACAATTCCATCCCGAAGTGTTCCACTCTACGCAAGGAACTCAATTGTTGAAAAACTTTGTCGTAAACATCTGTGGCGGACATCAAACATGGAGTCCTGCTTCGTTTGTTGAAACAACCGTAGCCGAATTAAAGGCTCAACTTGGTAACGACCGTGTAATTCTTGGTTTGAGTGGTGGCGTTGACTCTTCTGTTGCCGCTGTGTTGTTGAATAAAGCAATTGGCAAAAATTTGACATGTATTTTCGTTGACCACGGATTGTTACGTAAAGATGAAGCTAAAAATGTGCTTCACGATTACGAATGTCTTGGATTGAACGTGATTGGCGTTGATGCAAGCGACAAATTCTTCAAGGAATTGGAGGGCGTTACAGAACCAGAACGCAAACGTAAGATTATTGGCGCTGGTTTCATTGACGTTTTTGATGCCGAAGCACAAAAAATTACCGATGCAAAATGGTTGGCACAAGGAACAATCTATCCAGATAGAATTGAAAGTTTAAGCATTACTGGTATGGTAATCAAGAGCCATCACAACGTAGGTGGTTTGCCAGAAAAAATGAATTTGAAACTTTGCGAGCCATTAAAATGGTTATTCAAAGATGAAGTTCGTCGTGTTGGTCGTCAATTGGGAATGCCAGAACATTTGATAACTCGTCATCCATTCCCAGGACCTGGTTTGGCTGTTCGTATTCTTGGTGATATTACAAGAGATAAGGTTCGTATTCTTCAAGATGCCGATGATATTTTCATTCAAGGTTTGAGAGATTGGAAAGTGAAACTTTCAGGTGAAGAGGCTCGTAAAGTTCTTGCTGCTGGTGTTCCTGCAAATATGACAAATGGAGAAATAGAAGTTTCACTATACGACCAAATTTGGCAAGCTGGTGTAATTCTATTACCAATTAAGAGTGTTGGTGTGATGGGCGACGAACGCACATACGAACGTGCCGTTGCGCTTCGTGCGGTTACCAGTACCGATGCCATGACAGCCGATTGGGCTCATCTTCCATACGAATTTATGGCAAAAGTTTCCAACGACATTATAAATAAAGTAAAAGGTGTCAATCGCGTATGCTACGACATTTCGTCGAAACCACCTTCAACAATTGAGTGGGAATAGTAGATTAAAGGAAACTAATAGTAGAGACGTGGCAAATCAATGTCGCGTCTTTTTTTGTGTAAAGACGAACCAATATCTGCCAGCTGGCAACTAAGTTGGCATATTCCTGCATTGTGTATGAGTGTAGAAGCAATGTGTTATTGTTGACAGATTGTATTTGTTGTTTTTTATAGTCCGTTGAAATTGTATACCAAATAGAAAGAACATTAAAAGAAATAGTCCTTGTTAGGGTTTGCATATCGCTCCACTAAAATTGTTTATATTGACATTTTTTTTTGTAGTCTTTGAATTTTCAATAATAATGCACAATGAATAAATTTCCTTAAAATGTCTATTTTTGTACTAAAAAAATATGTGTATGAAGAAACTGATTGCAATTATTAGTTTGTTGTTATTTAGTATTGGAGTATTCTCACAAACGATAACGAATGTGGAATCGTACCAAGAAGGGCAAGCAATAGCCATAACATTTACCATGGATGAACCTGCCGATGTTAATATTTTGTATTCTACTGCTGGAGTAAAAGGCACGTATGTGCAAATCCCCAATCAATATTTGCAAAAAGTTCCTATGCAAGGAACGCAGTACAAATATTTATGGGACGTATTGGAACAAGTGGGCGATTTTACCTACGAAAATGTGGTTTTTAAAGTAGAAGTGTTCGATAATGGTTATGTAGATTTAGGACTTTCAGTTAAATGGGCGACGTGCAATGTAGGAGCAGGCAAGCCATGGGAGTATGGCGGATATTTTACATTTGAAGAAGCACAAAAACAGGGTCAAGTTCCAACTAAAGAAGAATTTCAAGAATTGTTAGATAAATGCACATGGCAGTGGACAATGTTAAACGGAGTAAACGGCTATAGGGTAACTGCACGTAATGGCAATTCCATTTTTCTTCCTGCTGCGGGTAGTCGTTTCGGTACGGACGTACGCTATGTGGGTTCCAGCGGGCTCTACTGGTCTTCGTCTGCGAACTACTACGACGACGCTTACTACCTGGGCTTCGGCAATGGCAGTGCCTACGTGGGCAGCTACGGCGACCGCCGCGGCGGTCTATCTGTTCGTTTGGTGCTTGGTTTGTAGAATTTACCCATACAAAAGTAATTAGAATTGCGGTGAGTGAGAGTGGCAACGGAGTTGCCAACGCGAACGAGTAGCAAGTAAAAAACTGCTATTCCAGGATTTTCAAAAATGTAAAAAGATAGTTTATGACAGTAAATTAAATAAACATGAAAAAAATATTAATAATAATTGTCGCGGTAGTTTTATCCGCATGTTGTGAACAGACTCAAAGTACAAAGCAGGCTGATGGTGATAGTCTGTCTGTCCCTCAAGAAGTTGAACAAACTTCTGTGCAAGCGTTTGAAGAAAAACAAGAAGTCGTTGATAGTATGTCTGTTCCTCAAGGAGTTGAACAAAGTTCTGCGCAGTATGTAGATTTAGGTCTTTCAGTAAAATGGGCAACGTGCAATGTCGGAGCAAAAAATCCATACGAGAAAGGCAATTATTATTCGTTTGATGCTGCTCAAAAACTAGGCCGTGTTCCAACTAGAGAGCAATTTCAGGAATTGCTTGATAAGTGCACGTGGAAATGGACACAGATGAGTGGGGTAAATGGATATAAGGTGACGGCAAAGAATGGAAATTCAATTTTTCTTCCTGCTGCTGGCTACCTCCTCGGTACGGACGTGTACAATGTGGGTTCCTACGGGTACTACTGGTCTTCGTCTGCGTACAGCAGCCGCATCGCTTACTGCTTGAGCTTCTACGGCGACGGTGCCAGCGTGGGCAACAACGGCCGCTACTACGGTCAATCGGTTCGTCTTGTTCGTGGGTCGTAGAATTTACCAGAAAGAATTAAGAAATAAGAGTCAAGAGATGCTTCGAGATAAGAATTAAAAACTCCGGAGGAGTTTCATATCAATAGAAAAAAACATACCAACACAAAACAACAACCCCTGCGGGGTTGCATTTTTGTTAGCTATTCATTTTGTGCAACCCATACAGGGTTGAATCGTCGAGAATTGTACATGTTCTATTGATATGAAAGCCCGGCGGGCTTTTAAACAATATGTACGTATTATTTTTAATCGCTAATCATTATTTTACTATCTTTGCCGTACCACAAAATGAAATATAAATATGGAAGAAAATAAGTCGGCAAGCGCAGGAGAAATAATTGTATATCAGCCAAATGAGGACATAAAATTAGAGGTTGTAATAAAAAAGGAGACTATTTGGTTAAAGCAAGAACAAATAGCTCAATTATTTGGTGTGAAACAGCCCGCAATCTCAAAACATCTCAAAAACATTTATGCAAGCGGTGAATTAGAAGAAGCAAGCACATATTCCATTTTGGAATATATGGGTAATGACGGGCAACAAATGTATAAAACTAAATTATATAATTTGGATGCAATATTATCTGTCGGATATCGGGTAAATAGTAAAAATGCGACCCATTTTCGTCAATGGGCAAATACAATACTAAAAGAATATATCTTAAAGGGTTATTCGGTTAATCAACGATTTGAGGCTTTGGAAGAACGTGTTTATGAAACCGAAAAGAAAATAGATTTTTTCGTACAAACATCATTGCCTCCTGTACAGGGAATATTCTATAACGGACAAATTTTCGATGCCTATAAATTTGCAAACGATTTAATTCGCTCGGCAAATAAACGAATCATATTGATAGACAATTATATAGATGATACGGTTCTTACGATGTTTGACAAACGAAAAGAACAAGTTGAGGCTACAATTTATACAGCTCAAATCTCCAAACAATTACAATTGGATATTGCCAAACATAACGAACAATATCGTCCCGTTGAAGTCCAAATTTTCCGCCAATCGCACGACAGATTTCTCATAATTGACGATGTTGTTTACCTAATTGGCGCAAGTTTGAAAGATTTAGGAAAGAAAATGTTCGCATTCAGCAAATTGGAAATTTGCGCAGATGAATTTATCAATCAATTGCAAATCAGCGAGAAGAGATGAATTAAGAGATTGTAAATGCAGACTCTTGGCAACGGTTTTTAATGCAAAATGCATAATTTTGGTTACGTGTGCAGATTCCTCATTTCGTTGCGCTCAATCGGAAAGATGGGGCTGGTTTGAATACCATAAAAACGCCCCCAATGTGTTACTTTGAATGAAATTTGTGGGTTAAATCTTCGTTTGTTCGGTTGGAAATGTGTAATATCGCAGTGCTATTAATCGTTGGAATGGTGTATGTTTTGGGGAATAGAATATCTTGGAATGGTGTATAATCGTATTTTAATTCCTTGTGTATTGATTTTGTAAAAATCTCAAAATCAATAAATTATGAGACGTAGGATATATAGCCAATTGCTGGAATGGAAAGAGAAGCGAAGCCTAAAGGAGGCCTTGCTTATTGATGGTGCAAGACGTGTGGGCAAGATAGTGTAACCCTTATTATTTTTGAATTATGCGCGACTTTCTGGCGAGAGCTGGGGAGTCGCTTTTTTGTATAATAAAAAAACAATTAGCCAATGAAATGTCGAAAGGTTGCTTGTCTTGTTGATAGAGTGTATATATAATAATTCTGTTGAAAATAAGGAGGCTTGTTTATTGTTCCGAATGACGGAGGGGAAAATAGTAAAACAATATACTTCGTCATAGATTTTCAATGTTGAGTTCCATTTTTTCTATTCTATACTCATGATTGGCAATGTGAGATAAGGTATGTCGCATTTCGACGAATGCACGCATAATGTTTATGTTTACTTGTATTGCAATTTCTGAAGATAAGACGCTACTGAGCATTGCTATCCCGAGTTCAGTAAATGCATAGGGTAAATATCTTCTTCCTCCGCGCTTGTTTGAGGTCACATTTTGTGACCTCAAACATTCAAACTCCTCGAGGGTAAGTGTAAACATTGCATCTAAAGGAAATCTTTGTAAATTTCTTTTTACAGCTTGGTTAAGTACTTTTGTCTCAACGTGATATAATTCTGCTAAATCTCTATCGAGCATAACTCGTTGTCCACGAATCTCATAGATTTTGTTCTTAATGGAGTCAATTGTAATTGGTTGCAACGCTGTTGATTGTTTCATAATTGAGTCGTTAGTTTGTGTTGCAAATATACAATGTATTTGTGAATCAGACACCAGCGACCCGATAAATAAAAAAATGTCGCAGGTTTGCGCCTACGACATTTTTTACGAATGTATAAAATAATCTTATTGAATTTTACGCAACAAGTTGTTCAATGAACATTTGCCAGGAAGAGTAGTAAGAACTTCTTCTATTGACATACGAACTTGACTCATTGTATCGCGCTCGCGAACTGTTACCGTGTTGTCTTCCAATGTTTGATGGTCAATAGTTACGCAGTATGGAGTTCCAATAGAATCTTGGCGACGATAACGTTTTCCGATAGAATCTTTTTCTTCGTATTGACAGTTGCATTCTATCTCTAATTGTCGCATGATTTTTTGTGCAACTTCAGGAAGACCATCCTTTTTAACCAATGGCATAACAGCAATTTTTACTGGTGCCAATGCAGCTGGAATACGTAAAACTTCGCGAACTTCTCCGTCAACATTTTCTTCGCAATACGAGTTACAAAGTACAGCCAAAACAGTTCTATCCAATCCAATAGATGTTTCAATTACGTAAGGAACGTAACTTTCATTCAATTCTGGGTCGAAATATTGAATTTTTTTGCCAGAGAATTTTTGATGTTGACTCAAATCGAAATTTGTACGAGAGTGAATACCTTCCAATTCTTTGAAGCCCATTGGGAAATTGAATTCAATATCGGTAGCTGCATTTGCGTAGTGCGCCAATTTCTCGTGATCGTGATAACGATAATTTTGTTCTCCCAAACCAATTGCATGATGCCATTTCAAACGAGTTTCTTTCCATTTCTTGAACCATTCCATTTCTGAACCAGGACGAACAAAGAATTGCATTTCCATTTGTTCAAATTCACGCATACGGAACACAAACTGACGCGCAACGATTTCGTTACGGAAAGCCTTACCAATTTGTGCGATACCGAAAGGAATTTTCATACGACCAGTTTTTTGAACATTCAAGTAGTTCACGAAAATACCTTGAGCTGCTTCTGGACGCAAATAAATAGAACTTGCCCCTTCTGCGGTAGAACCAAGCTTCGTTTCAAACATCAAATTGAATTGACGAACTTCAGACCAGTTTGCTGTACCTGAAATTGGACAAACAATACCTAAATCCAAAATCAATTGGCGCATAGCTTCCAAATCGTTGGCGTTTAATGCTTCA
Source organism: Bacteroidales bacterium (assembly GCA_045599365.1). GTDB lineage: Bacteria > Bacteroidota > Bacteroidia > Bacteroidales > UBA1715 > UBA1715. The sequence goes on along the minus strand of JAZRVS010000103.1, from coordinate 6,829 downwards.
TCGTAACGTTTTGTTATTTCGTCAATCTTTGCTTGTTCACGAAGAATGTTTGGATTTGTTTCGCGAGCTTTTGCTTCATCAAATGCATCTCCAAATTTCTTGCGACCTTTTTCTATTTCCTTTAAAATTTTTTGATTGTGTTTTTCTCGTTCTTCTTCAATCAAAACATCGGCACGATAACGTTTCTTTGAATCTTTGTTGTCAATTAGGGGGTCGTTGAATGCATCAACGTGACCAGATGCTTTCCAAATTGTAGGGTGCATGAAAATTGATGAATCAATTCCGACAATGTTTTCGTGTAAACGAACCATTGCATTCCACCAATATTGTTTAATGTTGTTTTTTAATTCAACACCATTTTGACCGTAATCATACACGGCACCAAGACCATCATAAATTTCGCTTGAAGGGAATATAAACCCATATTCCTTTGCGTGAGCGATAACTTTTTTTAATACATCGTCTGCCATTTCTCTATTAAATTGTTTAGCACGCAAAAGTAATAAATTTCGCAATAAGAAAAGTCTAAACTTAGTTTTTTAGAAAAAAACGTAATAATTCGTGTAAATCCTTATATTTGTGCAATTATTAATTTACGAACAAAATGCTTACACTTCAGTTAATTCGGGAAAATCCTGAATTCGTTGTTAAAAGACTTTCTATCAAGAACTTCGACGCGAAAGAGGCTGTCGAAAAAATTATTGCCTTAGATGAAAAACGTGTTGCAATTCAACAAGATTTGAATGCAAAACAAGCTGAAATAAATTCATTATCTAAAGAAATCGGAAATTTATTCTCTCAAAAAAAAGTTGATGAAGCAAATGCTGCCAAAGCAAAGACTGTTGAGTTGAAAGAGGCGATAAAGGTGTTAGATAAAAATTTGTCTGATGCTGCCGAAGACTTGCAGAAAGTTTTGGTACTTCTTCCAAACATTCCTGCTGAAAATGTTCCTGAAGGAAACTGTGCAGAAGATAATGTGGTTGTAAAACTCAATGTTGGAACTGGACTAAAAACTCTAAATTGCAGAATCGCAGATTTGAAACCAGAAGATGCAAAGGTGAGTGGTTGCGACAATGCAAAACTTCCTCACTGGGATCTTGCTAAAAAATACAATCTTATTGATTTTGAGCTTGGTGTTAAAATCACAGCAGCTGGTTTCCCCGTATATGTTGGTTTAGGAGCTCAATTGCAACGAGCACTTATCAATTTCTTTTTGGCAGAAGCAAATAAGGCAGGCTACACAGAAATTATGCCTCCAACTGTGGTAAATCAAGCATCTGGATATGGAACAGGTCAGTTGCCAGATAAAGAAGGACAGATGTATCACTGCGAGCTCGACGACCTTTATTTGATTCCTACAGCAGAGGTACCTGTTACAAATATTTATCGCGATGTGATTTTGGACGAAAAACAATTGCCAATAAAGAATTGTGCTTACACGCAATGTTTCCGTCGCGAGGCTGGCTCGTATGGTAAAGACGTTCGTGGTTTGAATCGTCTTCACGAATTTTCTAAAATCGAAATTGTTCGAATTGATACGCCAGAGCATTCAAAAGAATCTCACGAAGAAATGTTGGCTCACGTTGAAGGCCTTCTTCAAAAACTTGAATTGCCATATCGAATTCTTCGTCTTTGCGGTGGCGATATGTCGTTTACTGCAGCTTTATGTTACGATTTTGAGGTTTATTCTGAAGCACAAGATCGTTGGTTGGAAGTTAGTTCTGTTTCTAATTTCCATTCGTTCCAAGCAAATCGTTTGAAATGTCGTTACAAAGATGCAAACAAAAAAACACAACTTTGTCATACATTAAATGGTTCTGCATTGGCTTTACCACGTATTGTTGCGGCAATTTTAGAAAATAATCAAACACCAGACGGAATAAAGGTTCCTGCTGCATTGGTGCCTTATATGGGTGGCGTGACCATTATAAAATAGTTTTATATATTTGTCTTCTCAATAAATTTCTACTTTTATGGACAAAACAAATACAGATTTGGAATTCGATTTCACTCCAGATGGTGGAGACGAAAGTTCTTTTTCTCCTGAAAATAACGAAAGTTTGCTAATAGAAGGAGATGAACCTAAGCAAGTTGAAAACAGTAATGACGTTTTCAATGAACCAGAACCAGTAGCCGAAACTTCGGAGCCTGTAGCAGAACCAGAACCTGCAGTTACCGAAGTAGAACCTATTGTTGAACAACAAGTGGTAGAGGAAATAAAGATAGAAGAACCTACCGTTCCAGAACCTAAAGAAATTGAAGAGGTTAAGCAAGAAGAACCTGCTGTTGTAGCAGAGCCAATAGTTGCAAAGCCAACAAAAAACAAATCAACAAAGAAAGAGAAAAAAACAGAAAAAAAATCTTCTAAAGGTTGGTTGTTGTTGCTACTATTGCTTCTACTTGGCGGTGGTGCATGGTACTATTATAAATATGTATATACAAAACCAGTTCCAGCACCAGTTGCTGAAGAACCTAAGGTTGTTGAAGAACCAGTGCCAGTTGTTGAAATCCCAGCAGAACCTATGGTAATTGATACAGTTCCTCCAGCTCCACCTGTTCCACCAGAACCGCGTATTGCTACGGAGTTGAAGGTCCCAACAAGAGGTTGGTTAATTGCTTATCGAGCTTTGCCAAATGAAGTAGAAGCAATAAAACTTGTCGCAGAATTATCGTATGTTGATGAGTTCCCTTGTGGATACTATTGGATTCCAGATGCGCGTAGTGGTCAAAATTTGTTCAAAATTTATATCGGTCCATATATGACGAAAGCTGATGCCGAAATGATTTTACCTCGTGTACAAGCAAAACGTGCTGATGCATATATTTATACAGAAGATCCAAAACTTCAAGAACAAGAATAAAAATGAACGTATTACTTTTAGGTTCGGGCGGACGCGAACATGCATTGGCATGGAAAATGGCTCAAAGCCCATTGTTGGATACATTATATATTGCTCCAGGAAATGCTGGGACAGCTCAAGTTGGAACAAATTTGTCGTTTTCGGCAACAGATTTTGATGCCGTTAAGGATGCTGTAAAACAGTACAATATTGGTTTAGTTGTGGTCGGTCCTGAGGATCCACTTGTGAAAGGTGTTCATGATTTCTTCTTGAATGATGCCGAGTTGAAAAGTATTCCTGTTATTGGTCCACAAAAATATGCGGCTACACTTGAAGGAAGTAAAGAGTTTGCCAAAAATTTTATGAATCGTCATAATATTCCAACAGCAAAACATTTTACGGTTACGGCAGAAAATATAGAACAAGGATTTGAGTTTTTGTCGCAACAGACTGCACCATACGTACTAAAAGCTGATGGTTTGGCAGCAGGCAAGGGTGTGTTGATTTTGAACGATTTAGAAGAGGCAAAAACTGAATTGCAAAATATGTTGAACGGAAAATTCGGTTCCGCAAGTGCAACAGTCGTCTTGGAAGAATGTTTGAAGGGTATTGAAATGTCTGTGTTTGTCTTGACTGATGGAGAAGGCTATGTTATTCTACCTGAAGCAAAGGACTATAAACGTGTTGGTGAACGTGATACTGGCTTAAATACTGGTGGTATGGGGGCCGTTTCTCCTGTTCCATTTGCAGACAAAGCACTTATGGATCGTGTGGAAAACGAAATCATAAAACCAACAATAAAAGGTTTGCAAGAAGATAATATTCCATACTGTGGTTTCATTTTCTTTGGTTTGATGAATGACAATGGGACACCAAAGGTGATAGAATATAATGTACGAATGGGTGATCCAGAAACAGAAGTTGTTATACCACGAATCAAATCGGATTTGTTACAGTTATTCATTGCTGCCGCAAATAAGACATTGAAAAATGAGAAAATAGAAATAAATCCAAAGTCTGCAACAACTGTTATGGCTGTCTCTGGTGGTTATCCTGAAGCATACGAAAAAGGGAAAATAATTACGTTTGACGAAAGTTTTACGGATAGTACTGTTTTTCATGCTGGAACAAAATTGGACGGCACTGATGTGAAAACAGCGGGAGGTCGTGTCCTTGCTGTAACATCATTGGGCGAGAATAAAGATGCAGCGTTGAAAGTATCATATAAGAATTTAGCAAAAATTCATTTTGATAAAATGTATTATCGTCGCGATATAGGTCAAGATTTATAAAAAGGATGTTTAGATTTTTACAACGAAATACCTCTTTACATTTTATACTATTACCGATAGTAGTCCTTCTTTTGTGGGGAGATAATTTGTTGCACCCACAATTTATACAACATTATTACGATGAAACACCAATGGTTTTATATAAACCCTTGATGTTATTGCAATCGTGGAGTGCAGTTGCTGGTACTTGGCTGTCGTTGTTTTTTGTTGTTTTAAACGTCTTTTTGTTGACTAAGGTCAATCGTTCTGTTCGTTTGATAGAAAAACGCTCTACGTTGTATATTTTTCTGTTTATAATTTTCGCGTCAAGTTTGCAAGACTTTAAACAGTTGAACCCAATGATGCCAGCAATGACTTTTATTATTTTGGGCTTGGCATCTCTCTTCAATATGTATAAGCAAGAGCGAGAATTGAAAACTATTTTTGAATGTGGATTATTCTTTTCTCTTGCGACATTATTTTATGCACCGACAGCATATTTTGCAATAATTATATTCTTCGGATTGAGTTTGTTAGTCCCTTTTTATTGGAGACAATGGTTGGCTGCGTTGGTTGGATACATATTACCAATCGGTATTGTTTTTTCCATAATGTATTGTTGTGATTCAATACAAGGAGAGATTGCTACGTGGAAATGTAATTTGTTAGAAAAACATAATGAACCCTTTCGGAACTTGATGCCAGTTTGTTTTTCGTGTTATTTGGGCTTATTGTTCGTTTTATCTTTTTTTTACGCGTTCTTTGGTCAGCCAATGAAAGTATCTCGAAAGAAATATTATCTCATCTTTCTGCTATTTTTGTTAGTGATTTTGGGCGAATATCTATTTGTACCATACGTGAATTATTGCATTCTTTTCTTTGGATTATTACCAGCATCTATTTTCATTTCAAATTATATGCTTGGTATTCGAAGGACATTTTTTGTGGAATTTTTCTTTTTAATCATAATTGTATTTGCTGTTTTGGTTCAAGTTTTTCAAAACAAAATGATTGGAATTTAAAAAAATGAAAATATAATAATTAACTTTGTCTAAATGTATAAATTAGGTTCTATGAAATACACACGTTTATTATTCTTATCATTGATTATTTCTGGTTTGTCATTTGTGTCATGCAAAAATAATACGGCAGATTTAGTTCCTGTTGCATTTCAAGGGAAATGGGGGTATATCAATTCTAAAGGAGAATATGAAATCTCTCCACGTTTTAAGGATGCAGGTTTCTTCTATAATGAGTTGGCAATGGTAAAAACCTTTGATGGTAATATCGGTTACATTGACAAAAATGCTGAATTTGTGATAGTTCCTCGTTATAGATACGGAACAATTTTTAGTGAAGGACACGCCATTGTTGCTGAACGTGGAGAAAATCCTCAATGTGTTGATGTAAAAGGCAATGTAGTGTTTACAATGAAAAATGCCTTAAAATTGTACAATTTCCGAGAAGGAATGGCTGCTTTTCAAGATACTTCTAAAAAATATGGTTTCGTAGATACAAAGGGAACTATAGTTATTGAGCCAAAATATGAAGATGTGTATTTCGGTTTTAGCGAAGGTCTTGCTCCAGTAAAATTTGAAGGAAAGTGGGGTTATATTGATAAGACTGGAAAAATGGTAATTTCAGCACAATTCATTGCAGCTGGCTTGTTCTCGGATGGATTGGCTGCAGCATCAACGGAAGGAATTTCGTATGGATATATTGGTACAAATGGTTTGTATAAAGTTCATCCACAATTTGACGATGCGAATATGTTCTTTGAAAATCGTGCTGTTGTGAAACTGGCTGGAAAATATGCAACAGTGAAACCTAATGGAAAAATTGATGTCAATCCATTGTATGACGAAATTAAACATTATTCAAATGGTTTTGCATTAATGAAGTTGGGAGATATGTATGGCTATTTGAATTCAAAAGGCGAAATGTCTATCAATGCCCAATTCGCTTGGGGAACAGATTTCTATGGCGGTTTTGCTGCTGTGAAAACATTTGACCAATATGGAGAATATCGTTTTGGTATTATTGATGAAAATGGTCATTTTGAATCGTTTCCTAATTTCGATAATATAAAACAATCGTATGTAAATTATAATGAATCTGATAATTTTGTGAAGTCTGATTATTATGATGCATCGGAATTTGTAGAAAAGTTTTTGAAGAAAGCAACAGATAATTCTTTTGATGGATTTAATGGAAAATCAACTATTCAAAGTATTGCGGAAAGCAAGTTGTATGGTGATTATGCAAATGCAACTGATACCATGACTGTTGTGGCTTTGAATTATCAAAAATTTACAAAAGATATCAGCTGTAATGCTACAGAATTTGATTTCGCAAATAGAATTTTTACAGTCGATTCGGTAGATGGGAAAACACTAATTTATAAATTAGATGAACCAATAACATCTTTTGCATACGAATTCCAATTGAATAATGGTGCGTTTGACAAAGGTTGTGCCGTTTCAAAGGCGTTGAGTAATGCACTTGCTTCAAAATTGAATGCTACTAAAGTTGCAAAAGATGGCTATTATTACGTACTTCAAGATGATGGCAAATGTAGTTTTGTAATTTTGTATTCCGATACAACAATGAGTATGCTTGTTAGTTATAAAAAGGACGTAATGCAAGCAATGATTGATTATATTGAAGCAGAACATCCAGTATATGTGAAAAATTTCTTTAATGGTGTAAGTGAGCAAA
>JAZRVS010000102.1:0-5933 GCA_045599365.1 Bacteroidales bacterium | reverse complement strand
ACTGAAAACTGACTACTGTCACCAGATTCCCATTTTGGAAAAACGTCCATTCTACACGTTTTTATTTCTTTTTCGTATTCTTTTAACTTTCCTTGCAAACATTGATTGTGAAGGGCGTAAAATGCTTCACTATGGTTCATGTGAATAGTATGACAAAGTTCATGCAGAATGACAAAATCTATCAAATGATGGGGTAATGTCATTATGTATAATGAGAATGTAAGACTCTTACGAGAATTACAACAGCCCCAACGGGTTTTTGCACTCGAAATTTTTACTTGCGAAAACGAAAATCTATGTTGCTCGGCAAGTTCTTGTACTCGGCGTGGTATATATTGTTTGGCTTCTGCTCGTAGTGTTTCTATAATAATCGTTTGTATATTCTGTTGTACTATTTCTTCCGCAATATCGTGGTTGTTCGGAATGAGAATTTTTATAGTATTAGAGGTTACTTTGTAACGAAAGGAATTGTCAACAGATGTTACAATTTCCAAATCGCGAAAATGGGTGAAATTTCGTTGACTTTCAATTATTTGTCTTTTCTTTTGTTGTAATGCCTTTTGTCGTTCTTGTATCCAATTTATTTTACTCAATAAAAATGATTCTGCTAACGATAATGGGCAAAATAATGGAAGCGAAACATTCACTTCTCCTGTAGGTTTTATTCGTAAAGAAATCTTTTTACAAATACGTTTTTTATAGAAATAAACGGTCCCAATGGTGGGGTAGGTTTTGCTAATCATATTTAGAATTGATATGACAAAACGTAGCGATCCAACTTCTCAGAAATGATGTCGCTTATAGTGATAAGAATTCCTGTTTCTTCAACTTCACCAAATCCTTTGTTCAACGATGTACCAAAGGTTTTCATTGTGTCGCTTAAATTGATATACGAATTGATAAGTGGCGGAATGTTGTGTTTTCGTTCTCGAACTTTTGTGAAAAGAATTTTGTAATCTTCGTGTAAATCCTTGCCGATGAAAACTTTAGAAAGTTCTTTTTCGTCGTGAAAATAACTTAATGGATCTATTGTTGTTACTAAATTTTCGTTGTCTTTAAAATGTTTGTTGAAAAAATAAAGAATGTAGTCTCGTGCCAATTGGTCGTAGTTTAAATACATAGTTACTTTTCCAAACAAATATTGAATTTGTGGGTTTAACGCAATCACAGCTCCAATGCCTTCCCACAAATTGTCAAGTACAAAAATGCTTTTGCGTGCCGAAGTGCCTACGCTTGCTTCTTGATACACAAAAGAACGGCCAAGTTCAAGTGTATAAGGCATATAATCTTTTTTGAATTTTTCCGAAAAGTGGAACAATTCTGTTGTTGCCATATCGTATGTGCCATTGCTATTGAGAGCATCTTTGCAAAGAATATATCGATACCCACCAAGGATTTGTTTGCTTTCGGGATTCCAAATTACAATTTGTTCGTATGGATGTGTTGGATGAATATCAAACTCGTCAATGTCAATGCTTTTCCCTGTGCCACCACCTGCATTTCTAAAAGCTAATTCTCGTAAACGTCCAACTTCACGCATCACATTAGGCGCGTTGTGATAGTTTATTGTGAAAATTTTATTAGATCCAAAATGAGAATCACGAAGAAATTTATCTGCAGTTAATTCTGCGATAAGTAATTCTCTATCAACTGGTTCTATAATTTGGTCCATAACTATTTGTTTGGTAGTGAATATGCAATTTCTTTAATTTTTTCAGCCCATTCTTTGTCGTTTTTTTCGCTTGAGAGACTTTCAAACGATATTGGTTTTCCAAAGTACATAGAAACACTTTGATTCTTGTGTTTGTACAACTCGTCAACCAAGTATAGTTGCTCTATGTTTGCTTTAATTCCCAAACGCGTACGCCAATTCGCTAAATTATAGAAAAAATTTGAATTTTGTCCACTAATGAACACTGGAATTATATCGCGTTGGTAGCGCTTTGCGTAACTGATGAACGATTTTTTCCATTCTAAATCAACAATCTTACCATTGATTTTGCGTGAAACCAGTCCAGCAGGAAACATAATTACTTGGTAATCAGATTGCATACTTGTTTCAAATATTTCTGCATAGTCACGCTTGTTTCGTCCAAAGCGATTTATTGGAATGAACACGTCATCAATGTCTGGCAAATTCATCAGTAAGTCGTTGACCATCAATTTTGTTTTAGGAAATAGATGCCCAACTGCCGAAACAATCATAATGCCATCGGGACCACCAAATGGGTGATTAGAGGCAAATATAAACCGACCATCTTTAGGTACATTCTCTAATCCGTGATAGTCTATATTTATATTATTGATTGCTAAATGTTTGTGAAATTTTGGGACACCAACCAAGTCGGAAATTTTGTGTAAATCTTCATTGACTTCGTCTTGATGCAACACCTTTATAAAGTAATTGATAACAAACCGAGGTAGCTTCTTGTACAAATCAGGAGCTTTCGATTGCATAATTTTCTCAACATCAATAACTTTTTTTATTTCAGTGTTTTCGTCCATACTAAACTCCTTCGCCAGAAATGACGGTTTTTATCGTGTAAATCAGTATTTTAATGTCAAGGTAAATTGACATATTTTCAATGTAGATAATATCATATTTCATTCTACTTGCCATTTCTTCTGGACTTTGCGCATAGCCAAACTTCACTTGTCCAAGAGACGTAATTCCAGGGCGAACTTTTTGTAAATGTGTGTAGTGTGGAGCAATTTTTACAATTTTATCAATGAAATATTGTCGTTCTGGACGAGGGCCAACCAACGACATATCTCCTTTTAATACATTGAAAAATTGGGGAATTTCGTCTAATCTATATTTGCGCATTGTGTGTCCCCATTTTGTGATTCTGTCGTCATTTTCCGATGAAAGTTGTGGCCCAGTTTTTTCCGAATTAACAATCATTGAACGGAATTTATAAATGAAGAATGGTTTCCCGTATAGTCCAATTCGTTCTTGTTTGTAGAAAATTGGACCTTTTGACGAGCATTTGACCATTATTGCTGTGAAAATGTATATTGGTGAGCAGAGTACAAGAACCAATATAGAAACAATAATATCGCTAACGCGTTTTATCTTTTCTTGCCATATAGGCATTATGTTTTGCGATATAAGAATAAGCGGTTCGTCGTGTATTGAATTAAAAGTTACACGACCAGAAATAATATCGCAATTGTCTGGTATAGCACGAATAATTGCTTTAGTACCACGAAGTTGCGTTAAAATATGTTCTATGTATGCGTGTTCTTTAGTCTCAATAGCAATGATAATTTCTTCAACTTGATATTCGTCTAAAAGCCTATGCGCATCGTCTATCCTTCCTAAATGAGGCATATAGCGTTCCATTTGATAGTTTTCTTGTTCTATCACATTTACGAATCCAATGAACTTGTTGCCAGCTGATTTCTTTGCCGATTGTAGTTTGTTATAAAGTTTTTCTGCTCGTTCGTTACTACCGACCAACAACGTGTTGAACCCAATTTTGCGACTACGAATTTTTTTTGTCGTTTGCGTTGTGATAATGAATCGAGGAATGTACGTTAAGAAAAATTGCAATCCTATCATCAAAAAGAACGATTCGTAGTAGCCTTTGTACGATGGAACATTGTCGTTCAATACGATTGTAAAGAATAAAATAAGAGAACCAAAAAGACTCACACACAACGTGTTGAAAAATTCTTTTAATCTCGACTTTCTATACACATTCTTGTAATACCCACTCAAATAGTGGAGTAGTAACCACATAAGTGGTATAATGAGTACTCCATACTGATAATTGATATCGAGAGCAATTTTTGTCCTAAATTGCGGAAATTCAGCGTAATAAGCGTCAATGAATTCATTTCGAATGTAGAAAAACAACGTCCATGCGATTATTGCCATTACATAATCACAAACGATATACAATATTGTATGTCGAACTTTATTCATTACTAAACACAAAGATAGAATAAAAAATTAAGAGTTAAGAGTTAAGATTTAAGAATTAAGAGTAGAGACGTCAATTCATCGTGTCTCTTGAACTTGCCCTTCTGCTTCCTTGTACCCTGTTGATAAATTTTAATACGTTTTTTTATTTTTAATGAGATAAAAAAAGAGAGAATGATTATTTTTGAAAAAATTTAGACGCATGGAAAATATAATTAATGGAAAAATAGTTGAAATCTGCCAACCAGAGGAAGGCGAGTCAGCAAATGGTAAATGGAAAAGACAAAACATCATTATTGAGACTTTCGCTCAATATCCACGAAAAGTTGCAGTGTCAATTTCAAATGACAAAGTGGATATTAGTCAATATTCGGTAGGCAGTGTTGTTGCAGTGTATCTTAACATTGAAAGTCGCGAATACAATGGCCGTTGGTTTACAGATTTTCGCGTATGGCGATTAGAACAAGGTTCTCAAGTTGCACCTCAAAATCAAATTCAAGGAACAGTAATTGCTGCTTTGGATGAAGTTTCTGGAACAGGAGCAAGCGGAAAACCTTGGAAACGTCAAACATTTGTGATTGAAACTCAAGAATCATATCCAAGAAGAATAGCATTTGATATTTGGGGTGATAGAATTTCTAAAGCGATGTTGCAAAATGGAAAGCAAATTACTGCCAATGTTGATATAGAAAGTCGTCAAGGAAAAAATGGCGGTTGGTTTTCAAGTATTCAAGCATATAGAGTGGTTGAGGGAATTGTTCAACCAACGGTAAATGCTAATGCTGCAAGTTTTGGTGTGCCAACAGTTGGAGATTCCAACAATGGTAGTGAGTCATTAGGTACGTCAACAATTGGGAATTCTGGGGTAGATAAAATAGAAGATCCATCTCAATCAGCACAATCTGCTGATGATGAATTGCCATTTTAATTTGTGAGAGTATATTTAGATACTTCACATCATTGCATTTCGGTATGATGGCAATGTGTAAAAAAGAGACGGAGTATGCTCCGTCTCTATATTTGATTCTTAATTTCCAAGGAGTCGTCACCCTGAGCGTTAGCGAAGATTTTGTCAACACTACCATGACTATTATTCCTTGCAACTCCTTGTATATGGGAACGGATTCTTCACTGCGTTGCACTCCGTTCAGAATGACGATTCCAAAATTAGCTTTATTCAATGAGCCGCAAGACCATGCGACTCTCCATTCTTAATTACTAACTTTTAACTCATAATTCTTAACTCTCAAAGTGCTTCCAATTCTTATTGCAATATGTTGTTTGTTTGTTGTGTCGGCGTGTGAAACATCGTATCCCGATTATGACGAAATGCCACTGGTGGAATTTATTTCTGCAACAACCAGTGTAGATGAATCCGATAAAAAAGTTGATTTTACGTTTGCTCTATACGATGGCGATGGTGATATTGGTTTATCGTCAAAAGATACAGTTGCGCCTTATGTAGATAGTTTTCAACAAAATTTCTATGCAGTAGCACATTATGTGCATAATGGTGATACCACAGAATTACCGTACAATTTCAGTTATAGAATTCCACTTTTACGAGAATCGGGGAACGATAAGTTTATAAAAGCAAATGTTACGGTAAAAATGAATTTTGCCAAATCCGTGTTTGCGTACGATAGTGTATTGTTTACATACTATGTATATGACAGAAAACTACACAAAAGTAATATTGACACAAGTGGCTTAATAATTTGGTAGATTTTCATTCTATTGATATAAAAGCCCTACGGGCTATGAATAAAAATACAAATATTATATTTCGAGAGATAATTGACGATTTATATGTACGAGATGGTAACATTAAATCTGTAACTTTTGAATAATGCACAACTGTAACTTCAAATTAGAAGTGCAATTTTTATACAAGTAGTAGAACAAAAAAAGGAAGGATTGCTCCTTCCTAATAATAGATTAATTATTTTTGTTTTACTATGTACAAACAATTAACCCGAGAGCAAAGATATACAATAGATATCTT
>JAZRVS010000101.1:0-1536 GCA_045599365.1 Bacteroidales bacterium | reverse complement strand
AGTGTTACAAGCATAGGTAATTATGCCTTCTATAAATGCAGTGGTTTGACAAGCGTGACGATAGGCAACAGTGTGACAAGCATAGGTAATGGTGCCTTCGAAGATTGCAGTGGATTGACAAGCATAACAATCCCCGACAGTGTTATAAGCATAGGTAATTATGCCTTCGAAGCATGCAGTGGATTGACAAGCGTGACGATAGGCAACAGTGTGACAAGCATAGGAGATGGGGCCTTCTATAAATGCAGTGGTTTGACAAGCATAACAATCCCCGACAGTGTGACAAGCATAGGTTCATCTGCCTTCTATAAATGCAGTGGTTTGACAAGCGTGACGATAGGCAACAGTGTGACAAGCATAGGTAAATATGCCTTCGATGATTGCAGCAATCTTGTTTACAATGAATATGACAATGCATATTATCTTGGAAATGATACAAATCCGTACGTTGTATTGATAAAGGCAAGAGATACATCAATCACAAGTTGTGAAATAAATCCAAATACGAAGGTGATTCATAGTGGGGCTTTCTCTGGATGCAGTGGTTTGACAAGTATAACAATTCCTTCGAGCGTGACAAGCATAGGTGAAGATGCCTTCCGTGGATGCAGTGGATTGACGAGCGTGACGATAGGCAACAGTGTGACAAGCATAGGTTCATCTGCCTTCTCAGGATGTAGCAGTTTGACAAGTGTGACAATTCCCGACAGTGTGACAAGCATAGGTGAATCTGCCTTCTATGGATGCAACAATCTTGTTTACAATGAATATGACAATGCATATTATCTTGGAAATGATACAAATCCATATGTCGCCTTGATAAAAGCAAAAAACACATCAATCACAAGTTGCACAATCCATCCTGATACAAAAGTCATCGCAAGTAGTGCCTTCCGTGATTGCAGGGGTTTGACAAGCATAACAATCCCTGACAGTGTGACAAGCATAGGAGATTATGCCTTCTGTAATTGCAATGGATTGACAAGAGTGACGATAGGCAACAGTGAGACAAGCATAGGTTATGAGGCCTACGAATATTGCAGTGGTTTGACAAGCGTGACAATCCCTGACAGCGTGACAAGCATAGGTGCTGATGCCTTCTATAATTGCAGTGGTTTGACAAGCGTGGCGATACCAGACAGTGTGACAAGCATAGGTGAATCTGCCTTCTATAGATGCAGTGGATTGACGAGCGTGACATTCAATGGAACTATATCACAGTGGAATGCAATATCAAAAGGCAGTTCTTGGAAATACAGTGTCCCTTCAAGTTGTAAAGTCCATTGCACGGACGGAGACGTGGACATTTGATGAAAAAGGCACTCAAAATTGAGTGCCTTTTTCAATTAATAATTAACAGTTAACAATTAACAATTGCGCTTGCGCTTTCGGCACCAAACGCGCAATACGCAAACAAAGTTTGCTTACATTGCGGTGCCGGACTTCGTTCCAACGCAAATCGGAGCATTTGCGTTATCACAAAGGTGCGCTCGCTAAAGACGGCTTGTCGCTCGCGTGCGACTTTGTCGCGTAATT
>JAZRVS010000100.1:0-34157 GCA_045599365.1 Bacteroidales bacterium | reverse complement strand
TTTGTCGTTTTTCCAAAATTTTCTATTTCCCAAGAGCAAAATCAAAGATTTTTTCAAAAACTGATAAATTTCTCAGTTTTTCTCAATCTGAAAAGTTTGCAGCATAAAAAAAGAGACTGCTCTTTTGAGACAGTCTCTTTTGTAGCGAGAGGCGGGCATGATCCGCCGACCTCATGATTATGAATCATGCGCTCTAACCAGCTGAGCTACCTCGCCATGATTTTTAAATCGCTTGCAAAAGTAGAAATAATTTTTACTTCTACAAATCAAATAACTCTTTTTTTTGACTATTCACGTGCTATTGTGCAATTTCTTGCCAATCACCATTTTCTTGTATCAAGTCAATTAAAGCTTGAACTGCTTCTTCTTCAGGGATATTTCTACATACAAGAGTTTGTTTTTTATAGAGATTGACAGTGCCTTTGCCTGCACCCATATAGCCATAATCTGCATCACTCATTTCCCCTGGACCATTAACTATACAACCCATTACAGCTATTTTTAATCCTTTTAAATGAGATGTTTTTGCTTTTACTTGTTTCAATGCCTCTTCTATATTGAATTTTGTTCGTCCACATGAGGGACAAGAAATAAATTCTGTTTTGACAAATCGAGAACGAGAAGCTTGTAGTATAGAAAATGCTAAATCAACAAGGTCTTGTTTTTTGAATTTGTTTGATTGTATGTAAATTCCATTTACAAATCCGTCAAGCAAAAGCGACCCAAAATCCATTGCAGCACGCACTTGTAGTGTGCAAAAATCATTACAATCGTATGTTCGAGAAAGAATTACGGGATTTTTCCTTCCAAGTAGTTGAGCATATAGCTTCCGTACAAAATAAGTTGCGTGTATATCAGTAGAATCGTAAAGAAGTATTGTCTGTTCACCTAACTCTATTGCGTTTAAAGAATCAATTTCTTGTTCTGAAATTTTCAATACACATAGTTCTTGTGGATTGTAGAAATCAAGTGTAACAATAGGAATAACGCAATTATCTTTTTTTATAGCATTTTGTTCGAAAAACCAATCTGCTTGTGTATTGCTATTACCAATTACGATAGGTGGATTATTGCTACCAATATTTGCGATAGTTGTTGTTTCATACACGCAATACGAATCAATTGATTTTCTAACATCTATAATTGGTTTGAAATCAAATGGTTGAGAAAATACTTCGTTACGATAGTCAACTATCAATTTACAAACAGGAATTTCGGCTTCTGGTGCTTCTGTAAGTGAAACGCGAATGGTATCACCAATACCATCAAGCAATAGAGAACCACTGCCAACAGCAGATTTTATTCTTCCATCTTCACCTGCACCAGCTTCGGTTACGCCAAGATGAATAGGGTAGCAACAATTTTCTTCTTTCATTTTTTGTGCAAGGAGTCGTGTTGCGTGGACCATAATTCTAGTATTACTTGCCTTGATAGAGCAGGCTACATTTTGAAAATTGGCATCTTTACAGATATGCAGAAATTCCATCATACTCACAACCATACCTTGAGGAGTGTCGCCATATCGCGAAACTATTCGTTGCGAAAGAGAACCATGATTCACACCTATGCGAATGGCAGTGTTGTGTTGTTTACATGTTTCCAATAGGGGTAAAATATTTTCGCGAATTTTTTCTAATTCCGCAGAGTATTCTTCGTCGGAATAATCTGTTTTTCGTAGAGAGCCAATATAAACGTAGTTTCCTGGATTGATACGAACTTTTTCAACATATTTTGCAGCAACCAATGCTGCTTGCGGGTTAAAATGAATGTCTGCGACAAGTGGTTTTGTATATCCTTTTTGAACGAGTTTTTCTTTAATGAACTTAAGATTTTCTGCTTCTTTTACTCCTTGTGCGGTTAAACGAACGTAATCGCCACCAGCATCAAATACACGAATACATTGAGCAACGCTTGCATCAATATCGTTTGTGTCGGTGTTTGTCATAGATTGAAGTGCAATAGGATTTGAATTACCTATTTTGCACGTTCCAATGTGAATTTCTGGTGTTTGAAATCTTGTATATGCAGAAGTAATTTCCATTTCGTTTAATTTGTTTACCAATATTTGAGTTATATGGAATTATAACTCTCTTTCGGGGATTCCAAAAGTTGTTACACTCATATCACCTGTTTGTAAACCAGCTTTAAGCCATTTTGAGCGTTGTTGAGATGTACCATGAGTAAAACTTTCTGGTTGGCTATATCCGCGAGCTTTTTCCTGTAAATAATTGTCTCCAATTTTTGCAGCACAATCAAGGGCTTCCTCAATGTCTCCAGCTTCAAGTGATTTAAATTTTTGGTTGTCATAGTGAGCCCACACACCAGCATAGTAATCGGCTAACAATTCTAATCGTACGCTAATTTTGTTTGCTTCTTTTTGACTTACTCGATTCATTTGAGAGTGAGCTTCATTTAAAGAGCCAAGCAAATTTTGCACGTGGTGACCAACTTCGTGAGCTATGACGTACGCGTATGCAAAATCACCATCTGCTCCAAGTTGACTTTTCATTTGTGTGAAAAAAGATAAATCAATATAAACTTTTTGGTCTCCAGAACAATAGAAAGGTCCGACAGATGAATTTGCAGAACCGCATGCACTATTCACGCTTCCTGAAAATATGACAAGTGTTGGCGGAATATATTTTTTGCCCATTTTTTTGAAAACTTCAGTCCAAACATCTTCAGTTCCAGCTAAAATTTGTCGAGAAAATTTTGCTAATTCTTCTTCTTCGGCACTAAAAGTAGTTTGTTCTGTTGTTTGCCCTAAACCTATACCACCGCTTTGAGAGACGTTTGTGATAACATCGCCTAAATCACCCCCCGAAATGAAAGTTACAATTGCAATTAATACCACACCTCCAATACCGAGACCAGCTTTTTTAGAAACACCACCACCTCTACGATCTTCTACATTACTACTTTCGCGTCGTCCGTTTAATCTCATAATTTTTAATTTATATTTAATAGTTTAACAAAACAAGCCTTTCCATTAGTTGTTGCACAAAATATGATATTGTCATCTATGAATAGTGGAGATGAGAATATTTTTCCGCCTAATGGAATTTTATTTACTAATTTTCCTGAGTTATCAAAAACGTACAAATGTTTGTCGTATGAGCCTACAGCAGCATAATCTTGCGAGTTGATTGTAGCTGAAGAAACGACTTTTTTATCCGTTGATATTTTATTTATAAGTTTTCCATTTTTATCTGTTATGTAAATATTGTTGTCAAAAGAACCACACACAATGTTGCCATTAGAAAATTGTTGAGGTGAGGCGTGTATCTTACCATTTGTTGGAAATTTCCACAATAAACGTCCTGCTGAAGAGATGGAGTATAAATTGTTGTCGTAGGAGCCAAAAACTATTGTAGAATCGTTTTGTTTAAATGCTTTTGAATGCATAATCCAGCCATCAGTGGAAAAGGTAGATATAATGTTGCCAATTTTATCAAAAAAATACATTACTCCATCATTGCTACCGATGCAAAAGTTGTTATTGTTTAATAGCAAAGGACTTCCGTGAGTGAATTTTGGTAATTTTTTACAAAAGGTAGAGTCGGTTAGAAAGTTATAAAATGTAATTCCTTTGAATGCAGTAGCAAAGGCAATCCACATAGAATCAAGTTGGACAGCATTAGAATAAATTCTGCAATGTGGTCGGAATTTTTTTTCTAATTTTCCATCTTTACTTAAGAAATATAAATTTCCATCGTAAGAACCTAAAGAAATCAACGTGTCGAATACTATTTCTGGTGTTGCGTGAATCCACAATTTAGTGCGATACACAGATTTAATAGAATCTTCGTTGATGAAATAGATAGATTTTTTATGTGTACCAAAAACGATAGTTTTGTCATCGGATTTGATTGGAGTAGAATAGGTTGCACCTTTTATTTGTATGGTCTTTACTTCGTAGTTATCTGTTGTTGTTAAAGAAACAAATCCTTCGTGCGTTGCACACGAAGACATACATACTAACAATATTATTACGTGCCAAATTTTCAATTTTGTTGTTTGAATCTTTGTACAAAGTTAAACAAATTCGGATTATTTCTAATAATTTGGGTTGTCTCATTTCATTTTTTCAAATAAAACGTATCTTTGTGAACGTATAACAAGAAAAGTTATGGAATTACAATCTCCACAAAAAGAAATTTACGCAAAAGAACGTTTTTCGGCACTACAAGCACAACGGTTAGCACAAGAAATAGCATTTGGACCAGTTGTTTTTCAAGTTTCTCGCTTGATGGTGAAATTTGGCATTTTTCAAATGCTTGATGACAACAAATGTGGAATGACAATGGATGAAATCGTAGAAAAAACAAAACTTTCGCGATATGCAGTTCAATGTCTTTTGGAGTCATCGTTGACAATTGGAACAATTTTGTTGAAAGAAGAAAAATTTCTATTGGCTAAAGCGGGTTGGTTCCTTATTCACGACGATATGGCGCGTGTAAATATGGACTTCAACCACGATGTAAATTATCTTGGACTTTTCAATTTGGAAGAAGCTTTGGTAAATGGTAAACCAGAAGGGTTAAAGGTTTTTGGCACCTGGAAGACTATTTATGAAGGTCTTTCGCAATTACCGAAAGAAGTTCAAAAAAGTTGGTTCGGTTTTGATCATTTTTATTCTGATAATTCGTTTCAACAAGCATTGGAAATTGTGTTTGCAAACAAACCGAAAACATTGCTTGACGTTGGCGGAAATACTGGCCGTTGGGCATTGCAATGCGTTGGTTTTGATAACGATGTAAAAGTGACGATTATGGATTTGCCCCAACAGTTGGCAATGATGCGCGAACAAACAAAAGGTTTGGTTGGTGCAGACAGAATTTTTGGTCATGGCGCAGATTTGTTGGACAAAAATGTTCCTTTCCCAACAGATTTTGATGCAATTTGGATGAGTCAATTCCTTGATTGTTTCTCAGAAGAAGAAGTTACAAGCATTTTGATGCGAGCTGCAAAATCAATGAACAAAGATAGTAAATTGTACATCATGGAAACGCTTTGGGATCGTCAACGATTTGAAACAGCATCGTACTGTTTGGCACAAATTAGTTTGTATTTTACGGCTATGGCAAACGGAAATTCAAAAATGTATTATTCTGGCGATATGATTCGTTGCGTGGAAAATGCAGGTTTACAGGTTGATACGATTCACGATGGACTTGGTTTAGGTCATAGTATTATTGTTTGTAAGAAAAAGTAAATGAAAATAGTTATAAATACGCCCCTTGCTCCAGCACCAGTTGGTCCATACGAACAAGCAATTCTTGTAGATAACACCTTGTATATTTCTGGTCAAATTCCAATAAATCCCAAAAGTGGACAGTTGGTTGATTCATCGTATGCAGAAGCGACACAACAAGTAATGATGAATCTTAACGCGATTTTGCAAGAAGCAAAAATGACGTTTGCTGATGTGGTACGTTGTACAATTTTTGTGAATGATTTATCCCATTTTGGAGAAGTGAATGATATGTATGGAAGTTTTTTTAAGAGAAATGCACCATCTCGCGAATGTGTTCAAGTTGACGCATTGCCGAAAGATGCTATGGTAGAAATTTCTGCGATAGCAGTAAGATGAGAGAGGGTAGAGATTAGTGTTTACTTCGTAACTCTTAAATTTTAATTCTTAATTCCTAACTTTGATGTTGACAAATGAAAAAATGTCAATATATTTAACGTCTAAAAGTTTTATAAAATGAAGCGTTATATATTGTCAATTTTTATCGCACTATCATCTCTTTTGATGTGTTGTTGTTCTTCAAAACAAACAGAAGTTGCTTTTAATGAACATGTTTCTGGTTTTACGTCAGGCAACATATCCCGAAAATCCTCTATATATCTCGTTTTGTCGGAAGATATAGAAGCATCACGAATAAAAAAAATTAATCTAAATAAGTGTATGTCAATATCGCCATCAACGGAAGGTACATTTTCGTTTGCAGATGCGCATACAATTGTGTTTAGACCATCTAAAGATATGGCATACAATACGACCTATAAAATTACAGCCGAATTAGCCGAATTGTTTGATGATGACTCAAAAGATTTTTCATTTGATTTTAAGACGCATCCATTTCACATGAATGTAGCTTTTGAAAATTTTTCGGAATCAAAAGATGAAAAATATGTTTATGAGTTTTCAATTAAGACTTTAGATGAAGAAAGCGTTGATGTCATAAAATCAATTGTTACATATCCCGAAGGGTTACAAATGCCTAAGGTGGAATGGATTGAAAAAGATAGTCGAAATTTTACTATGTTGTTGTCATTTTCTCCAACGCAAGGACAAAAGATGATAATTGGAACGAAGGAAAATAAAGATTTTGATGTAAAAGAAGAGTTGTTGCTTGAAATGGATATTCCAGATCCAAATAAATTGAGCGTTTTTGACGTAAAATTTGTAGAAAATGACACAAAATACATACAGGTTACATTCAATAAAAATTTAGATGTCAAGCAAAATAAACGAGGATTGGCGTATATCATAGACCATGAATCTCAAGCTATTGAATGTGAGGGAAATGTGATAAAACTCTTCCCTGACCGAAGAAAAGAAGGTGTCGTATCTGTGTTTTTATCTCAAAATATCCGTAGTACCAAAGGATTAAATTTAGGAAAAGATGTTGTAAAGGAAATAGAACTTATAGTTACGAAACCAAAGGTAGAATTTGTTGATGAAGGAAACATTTTTCCACAATCAAATAAATTTATTGTTCCATTTCGTTCCATTTACATGAAGGGTGTGAAAGTTCGAGTATTCAAAATTTTTAACAACAATATTGCTTCGTTATTACAAGGTGGCGCTATTGCTTCAAGTTATAACTTGAAGTTATTGGCACGACCTGTTGCAGTAACAACATTCTTTTTTGATGAAACAATAGATTTGACGAAGTGGCATGTGTGTGCAATTGATTTATCTGATTTGGTAAAGACAGAGCCTGGTTGTATGTATCGCGTTGAATTAAGTATGGATTATCGTCTGACAGCGTGGCCTGGCGCGGAACAGACGATAAATAAACAAGATTTTGAGTCTGAGGATAAAGTTACAATGGCAAGATTGAACGATGATTTTGATGGAGATTCGGATTGGTATTATATTGATAGTTATATCAATTGGGCGGATTATTCGTATGATAAAAGAGACAATCCGAGTTTCAAATCATATTATCTTGAAAGGTCGGTCGGAAAAAATGTGTTGTCAACCAATATCGGTTTATTGGCTTTTGCCCCGACCAATCATACAATGACAGTGATTGCGACCAATCTTCTTGATGCGAAAGCTATGAAAGATGTTGAGGTTTCGGTGTATAATAAACAAGCTCAAATTATTGCCAAAGGAACAACAGATGGCAATGGTCGTATTGATTTTGAATTGACGGAAAATATGGGCGCTCCGTTTTTTACGATTGCACGGAAGGGCGATGATATTTCTGGTATGCGTGTAAAACGTGGAGAAGAATTATCAACGAGTACATTTGATGTGTCTGGTCAAATGATTCAAAAAGGGATAAAGGGTTATATCTATGGAGAACGCGGAGTTTGGCGACCAGGCGATACAGTTTTTTTATCGTTTATGTTGAATGATAGAGAAAAAACATTGCCAGAAAATCATCCCGTGGTGTTGGAATTGACAAATCCATTGGGTCAATCATATTGTAAGGTAACAAAAAATACAGGCGTTTGTGGTATATATTCATTTGCAATTCAAACAAATGCATCAGACCCAACGGGAAGTTGGTTGGCAACAATTCAGGTCGGAGGAACAAGTTTTTCTAAACGTCTTCGAATAGAAACAATAAAACCAAATCGTCTAAAAATAGACTTGCAGTTGCCCAAAATGTTGGTTGCTGGGAAACAAACACTTCCGTTGCATACCGAATGGTTGACTGGTGGAGCAACACACAATTTGAAATACAATATTGCAGCTTCATTTGTTAAAACACAAACTTCGTTTGACAAGTGGAGTGAATATGTTTTTGAAGATCCTTCGAGTGAATTTGAGTCTGGAGAATATGAAGTTGCTAAAAGTGTTACAGACGACAAGGGCGATGCATTGGTCCAAATTGATGTCCCTAATTTGACACAAGCACCAGGAAAACTTCGTTGTCGTTTAACGACACAGGTTTATGAGGAGAGTGGAGAATTTAGTACCGATATTCAGTTCGTTGATTATTCACCTTTTTCTCGCTATGTAGGTTTGAAAGTTCCAAAATCAGAAAAAGGATTTATTCCAACAGGGACAAATCAAACATTTTCTATAGTTAGTGTCAATGCAAATGGAACTGCTGTTAGTGGTGTACCACTATCAATAGAAGTGTATAAGGTAGAGTGGTGGTGGTGGTGGAATTGTAGTTCATATCAATTGGCAGATTATACTACATCATCGCATAATGAACCATTTATGAAATGTATCAAAAAGACTGATGCCAATGGAATTGCTACATTTAGTATGAACCTAAAAGACAATCAGTGGGGAACATATTTCATTCGTGTTACAGATGAGCAAACAAAACATAAAACAGGAATGTTGGCATATTTTGATTGGCCATCGTTGACAACACCACGTTCAATTGATGGTAGAGAATCTACATTTTCATTGTCTATAAAAACAGACAAAGATGAATATATTCCAAATGAATCTATTTCGGTGCTTATCCCATCGGCAGAAGGTAGTAGAGCCATAGTGAGTTTGTGTAATAGTACAGGAATTTTAGATATGAAATTTATAGAATGTCATGGAGAGCAAACAACTGTAAATTTTAAAGTAACAGAAGAAATGCTTCCCAATGTTTATATATGTGCAACAGTAATTCAGCCTTACAATCACGCAGAAAGCAATGACATTCCAATTCGTTTGTACGGGGTAAAATCAATCTCGGTAAAATCACCACAGAGTCAATTAAATCCAATTATTGAATCATCAGATGAAACTCGTCCAATGATGCCATATAAAGTCGTTGTTGGCGAAAAAGATGGTCGTGAAATGGCATATACTCTTGCAATTGTTGATGAAGGATTACTTGATTTAACTCGATACAAAACACCGAATGCTTGGAACGAATTCAATGCGAAAGAAGCATTTGGTATGCGTATGTGGGATTTGTACAATTTTGTGAGTGGCGCTTATGGTGGTAGAATTGACCAAATGTTTAGTGTTGGTGGAGATGAATGCTTGTATGATGGACCCAAAGCTGTGGTAAATCGTTTTACACCTATGGTGTATTTTAAAGGTCCATTTAAACTTGCAAAAGGGAAAAAGAATACTCACACTATTGATGTGCCAAATTATAATGGACGTGTTCGGGTTATGGTCGTTGCTGGAGATGGTTCAGCGTATGGCTCGGCAGAAAAATCGGTATTTGTGAGAAAACCACTTATGGTAACGGGAACAATGCCTCGTCAAATAGGTGTGAATGATGAAATGATGGTTTCCGCAACGATTTTTGTTGCAGATAAAAAGATTAAAGATGTAACAACCACAATTTCGTGTTCCAGCAATTTGCAGATTATTGGAGATAAATCAATTACGACATCATTTTCGTCAGTCGGCGATAAAACTATTCAATTTGTAGTAAAAGCAGGAGCAAAAGAAGGTATAGGAAAAATTTCAATAAAGAGTTCGTCTCCAATAGATGAGTATTCTTATGATGTTGAAATTCCGATTCGTTCAGTAAGTCAACAAATAAAGTCGGTAAATACGTCAACAATAAAAGCTGGTGAAACATTTAACGCAAAAGTGTTAGCTCCTGGAAGTAGTAAGCAGAAAATTAGTGTGGAAATTTCAAATATTCAACCTCTTAATGTTTCAAATAGAATAGCAGAACTTATAGAATATCCTCATGGATGTGCAGAACAGATTACTTCAAAAGCATTGTCTCAACTGTATTTAAAAGAATTTGCCGATTTGTCCGAAACTCAGAAAAAAGAAGCCGATGAACATGTGAAGATTGTCCTTCAAAAATTGATGAATTACCAAACAAATGAAGGTGGTATTTCGTATTGGCCAAATTCAAGTTATGCCAATCCTTTTGCTTCTGCCTATGTTCTTCTGTTTTTAAACAAAGCTGCAGAAAAAGGATACTTCGTTAACGAGACAATGAAGAATAAATTGAAAAAATATGTAACAAATCAGGTGAAAAATTGGAAATCAACAACGAATGACTATGAGACTCAAACTATTGCATTTTCGTTATATGTTTTGGCATTGAATAATGCACCTGAACGGAGTACAATGAATCGAATGAAGGAAGCTGCGCCACAAATGAATCAATTGAACAAAAATTGTTTGGCTGCAAGTTACGCCCTTATTGGTCAAACAAATATTGCGGAGCAGTTGTATGAAAATCCAATGACAAAATCTAAAACTGTGATCTTTGGCTTTTTAGATTGTTGGTATAGATCTGATGTATTCAATCTTATTGTTGAAACTTTACTAAATTACAATGATGCACATGTATGGGCAAACTTAATTCGAGAACGCTTAGTCTCAAATGAATGGTTGTCAACAAGTGAAATTGCGATGGGTTTTCACGCAATGAGTACGTTCTTTAAGAAAAATGGAAGTTCAAAAGAATTGAATTTTGTAGTAACGGTCAATAATAAGGAATTTGCAAAAAAATCTTCAAATTCAATGGCGTGGAATAGTGTCTTGGCAGAAAATGTTGCTTCGGTCGATTTGAATGTTGCAAATAAAGGGGAAGGTCCCTTATATGTAACAACAACGGCACAAGGTATTGCGATGCAAGAACCAGTGGCTGCGGTAAATAGCGGTATAGAAGTCTCAATGTGGTATCCAACCGATATTTCGGAAATTCAACAAGGGAAAGTGATAACTGCGGTTTGTACTGTTAAAAACACAACTCGTACACGTCTTAAAAATATTGCCGTAACTCACATTCTGCCTGCTGGATTTGAGGTCATTCCTGTTTCTATAGTTGGATTTGAAGTCTCGTCTGCTGAAAGTTCTAGTTCTATAGATTACCAAGATATTCGCGATGATAGAATTTTAAGTTATATTGATGAGCTTGCACCACGTGGTTCTGCGGTAATCAAAGTAACTCTTTCTGCGACATACTCTGGGAAATATTATGTTCCGTCAATTGTGGCACAACAAATGTACAACAATCAAAACTATGGCTGTACTGCAAGTGGAATTTGCGTTATCAAATAGGAAGAATGTTGTTCAAATAGTAAGATATTTTGTACTTTTGCAACGATTATGGATTTGGGAATAACGTCATATTGTAGGATTACCAACGATTTCGTCATTGTGAACGATAGAAAATTGGATGTTCAACGAACAGAATCCTCGTGGTTGAGTGATGTTTATCATTCCGTAACTATCTCGTATCCAAAGTTTTTCAAGATGGATAATCTTGCAAAAAGCGGTTTCTTGGGCGCCGAATTGGCGTTGCAATCTATTGATATAGATAGAACGATACCAAAGAATGATATTGCGGTTGTTTGTTGCAATAGAAGTTCGTCGTTAGATGATGATATTGCGTACCAAAAGACTATACAAGATAGCGAAAATTACTTTCCTTCTCCAGCGGTTTTTGTGTACACACTGGCAAATATTGTAACTGGTGAAATTTCCATCCGAAATAAGACAATGGGAGAAAGTGCTTTTTATGTTATGGAGACTTTTAATCCACAAAAATTTTGTTCCTTTGCAAAAAGTGCTTTTTCTGATAGAAAAACTCGTGCCTGTTTGTGTGGATGGGTTGAATATTACAAGGAAAATTGCGATGTGATGTTTGTCTTTATTGAATCAAACAAGTTGAATGGTAGAACCTTAAATATTGAAAATATAACTGAATTATATAATAACGTATGGAAGAACTAATTTTAGAATTAAAGCAAGAAATTATTAGCGTTTTGAATTTGGAAGGTATGCAACCAGACGACATTGACAGCGACGCTCCAATGTTCGGCGACGAAGGTTTGGCTTTGGACTCTATCGATGCTTTGGAACTTATCGTTTTAATGGAGAAAAACTACGGTATTAAATTGGCTAACGCTGCAGCAGGTAAGGAAGTATTCAAATCTATACGCGTTATGGCCGAATACATTTCAAAAAACAGAACAAAATAATTGACGCGTACACGTCATTCTCCCGCTTTTAAATTCTATAAACTTATATGAATTCATTACGAGCTAATGAATTTGTATAAGTTTTTTTCATTTGCATTGTAGAAAATAATCTCACCTGTACTTGCCGACTGCATTTCCCTATTCACTTCTTTTGATTTGTTATTTGGGGGACTGAAAGGATAGTAAAATAACGATTGGTGATTATTGTTTGGAACCATCGTCACAGAAATCGTTTGTCTATGATTTTCTCAAAATTTGACAATTGTTTGGCTATGATTTTCTCAAAATTTTACCATTATTTGGGTATGATTTTCTCAATATTTATTCTTTGTAACGCCTTCTATGCCTAATACAACAAATGCGTATATTGTAAAAATAAGATGTTAAAAAAACATTGTCATTTTGCTTTATTAAAAAGACCTACGAGCTTTTTATATCTGTAGAACATTAGGCACAGATTAATTTTTCGAGATAAGTAGAAACTAAAAATTTTCAGATTTTAATTTTGAAATAATTGTATTAGAGAATGTTTCCGAAATATTTAGTTTATGCGGTTTATAAGCATCAAACAGCTTTTTGCATTCACCCAATTCAAATGCTAATCTCAAATCATCACCTTTTGTTTCATCACCTTTTGCTTCTTGACTTGTGATGGTGCGTATCTTGGTGATTTCATAAACATCACGAATGCCTTTCTCTTTTATGTACGGAGCAAATAGATGCAAATTGTCCAATGGAATTGTAGTTGGGAACTTAGGACCTGTGTAATAGATGGTTGCCTCGCCTTTTTCAAACTTTTCAACATCTCGTTTCACAAGACCTACCAAGACCCTATCATGTACTGCAATCTCAGTTCCTTTTTGCGGTATAACTTCTCGAACTATAGTAGAAGCCTGTTTACTCAACAATCCGTCAATAAACTCGACCAAAAGATCTTTGCTTTCGCCGTCATCAGGACGTAAAGGAAACGCACCAATATTGACTTCTTCTATCGATTTATAATATTTGGATTGCTCCACTTTCGTCTTCTCTCCTGCACCAGGGAAAAGAATATAGCCTCCGATAACCTCTTTTCGTAATCGATCATCACTTCGTTTATAGTAGATAGCATCTCTATAGCGATGCATCTGATTGATAGCATCATCTGGAGGAATATCCGCGCCCTGATCTTTGCCTGCAATCCTATACTTCGCGTCAAACAAATAGGTCATTTTCATGCCACTGTCTATGTCGTTTTTCGTCAACTGCAAGACAATGTCTGGCTTCTGCGGCACAGTGGGAGAAACTAAATCTTCTATGGACAAAGACTCCTCGTCTCTAAAGACAGTCTTGTCGTTTTTAGGATTATAGATAAGCTCTGCCAGCTGCACATTATCCCTCTCGAACAAAATGCGGGAATGTTCTCCCTTACCCAATTCATAAACAAAGGTACTACTCATCTCCATACGATTAGGGTGCGACATTTTCACTTCGTCCCCCATCAACTTTTTCACAATATGAGAAACCTGTATGAAACACCATATTTCATAGAGCGTGGCAATATCCTTAGTTTCCATTCGATACATTCCCTCGTTGAGAGAGAACGACTTACGCAACAATATGCTTGTTCTATAGATTTTGGAATAATTGGTGTCGTTTTGCAATATTAGGGATTCTTGCCTCAGACCTTCAAACTTACCTACGGTGCGAAAGAAGGGACTTTTCATCAAATGGCTCAGTTGCTTTCCCTGTTTTTCAAATTCATCTCGCTGGTTATCTGACAACTGGTTTAGTTGTTTCACTCTATTCAACAAGTCGCCAAACTTCTTTGCAATAAAATGCAACGTATGTTTCAAGAACCGATTTTCGAACGTATTGTTAGAATTCTCTTGTTCTTGCACTACATACAGATGCCCAAACTCCCTCCTATGTTCTGCAAACTCTTGCTCTAATTGAGGTGTGAATCTTCTAATTTTATCCGCTCGTTTATACTCTTGATGCGCCCGCAATCGATGGCGAGGACGTTCTATAATGTTTTTACACGCACCAATAAATTGAGCTTGCACACTTTGAAAAACATTCCACCATATCAAATCAAAACTATCACCCGAACCTTCGCTGAAACTATGGCAAGTGCGTCGCAAATAATCAAGCGACAACATACGATATTCCTCCTCAATATCGGCAATAATTTTCTTCCAATGAGAGTGGTAGTCTAATTTGGTGGAGAGCACTTCATAGCCAAAGAAAAACTCCTTTCGTTCTCCTTTCAACTCATACGAGAAGCGAATCTCGCTCAGTCCTACGTCATTACCATAATTGAGGAACCCCGACAGCACGCCATGTCTAAACCTAAAATGGTCGTTATCATCAGCGCGGGCAGACAAATACTTAACATTCTTTGTTCCCTCTTCAAAATCCACCCACACCGAATAGTCCGCATTGTCAAAAAACATCGCCTTTGCGGATTGTCCTTGCGTAATTTCACCCACTCCATCAAAAGACACTGACTCCACCCCATCACTCCATGTGTAGCGTGAGGTAAGATTCTCCTCTTGAATGTTTCCTTTCGCCTTGCCATAGATGGCATCGAACTTTCCACACTCAATGTAGAGTTTGAAATCAGTATGTTTGATGGTAAGTAAGTCCATGGGTTAACTATTCAAAAGCCATTATAACTTCATAACAACACGATTCTATTACGCAAAATAGAAAAAAAAACAAATTCTCGTAATAGAATTGTGTAAATATTTTATTACCAATTATTTACTAACTCCAAAATGAAGTGTATTGTGTGCGATTCAACTTTTCTTTCATCTCATCAATCTTTGCAAGAGAAACGCTCTTTTCCATACCTTCAAATGTCTTCTTCAAAAGATTATCCAAATCGTTCAATACCCGTTCTGTTTTATCCGCATCGCCCTCAATACGACTCAATATTTTCATGGAGGTCATCTCATCTAGCGCGTTGTTCAAATGTTCCTCGCCACGGCACACGGCATAGACCAAGAACTCGTTACGGGTTCGGTAGGCTATCTTGAACGGCGTCTTGTCAAGCACAGCATTCACCTCTTGTAGATATCCTATCACCTTGTCGCACAAATCTTTATTCGCTGAATAGACATCCTTACCCTCTACCGCAAAAGGAATGAGGGGGCTTGGTTTATCATCTTCCGAACCTATGTATCCAAACTCACTGTCTGCATTTTCTTCCAAACCACCTTCTAAATCCACCTCGTTCATTTCGATGGTCATGGCACGGTCGAGCACCTTGCGGCTGAAACTGAATGTTGTCTCGTCCATATTGACCGTACCGACCACAAAGAGGTTTTGCGGAATGGAGATGCCCTCATTCAGAAATTGTTCGTGAAGTTGTTCGTCATCTGTCAATGTACTTATTAACGTATGGTACCACTCTTGCGCCTCCTTTTTTAGCAATGGGTCCGTCACTATCTTTCCATCTTCCAGTTTACGACTCTCAATAACAGAAAGATATTCGGCAAAATATTGTTCCACAGGAGCCAGATTCATTTCGTCCAAGCAAAGGAAATAAGGAACAGTAGGTTCGCTCCACGCCTTAGCGACGAACTTCAAGAAATCTCCAGCTATAAACTCTGGCTTCTCACCAATTCGACTCACATAACCTATCAGTTCCGAACTATCATGCCAGTTAGGTTTTACCTGCACCATTTCAAAATTGCGAGGTTTATGAGCTTTGTATTCATCATCTGTAGGTTGCCAACACGCACGAGCCAACTCCCTCACAATTCGGCTCTTACCCGTTCCGGAGATTCCTGCGAGAAGAAGGAAGGGTTTGGTGCGGAGGGCGGTGAGGTAAGGTAAAAGTGAGGATTCTAATTCTGGTGAACTGATTGAATGAGTATATATCTTGGTGTATGAATCACCTGACTCATCAATAAGTTTAGTCCATGCTTCACTTCTTCCTCGTGAATTTATATACTCTTCACTTTCCGCTTTGTTTACAAATACAGCTTTAAGGTGCAACTCTTCATGATTCTGTACAGAAATGTCGTAAATAAACCAACAAGCATTATCTGCTAAACCAAACTGCCTACGTACTATTTCAAAGAATCTTGCATTAGTATATGTCGATTTCCCGTTATTATAAGCAGCCTTATCTGTATATTTGATGCTTCTTCTGCCATTATGACTATCAGAATCTTCTTTCTGAAGTACGATAATGAATGGATAAGGAACTTTTGAACCATTTATATAGACATTATGAAATACAGAAGCAAGTTGTATTGTGCCAGCCTCATCGCAAGTAAATACCCTTCCTCCTTTTCCAAGAGGCAGACTAACCTCATTTAGAGGAACAGACGAATATAGCATTCCAACAAGTAAATCGTCTGCCCCCTCACGTGTAATATAGTACTCGGGGCGAGATTGTCCTAAAGCGGTTCCCCATGAAGGAGTTCCCGTGCCTTCTTCTAAGTACGAGCCAAATGCTAAAGATCCTAAATCAATATTCATAGCTGCTTAAAAATATGCGTTAATAATATTCCTACCAGATTAACATCCCATCCATTACCCGCTCTTTTGGATAATTGTGAATACGATTGTTCATTAAAGTCTATTTCGCACTCTTTCAAATCGCGAGAAATACGGAAACCCATAAGACGGAATTGTTCATGTATAGACATTTTGCGGACGATTTCTTTTCCATCTTCCTTTGGGACCTCTATTACACGTAAACTATTATGTTCGGGTTGAGTAATAGTTATACTAAATCCATCCCTTTTTATTTTCTTGTTGTAAACATCAAAACAAAGAGGTGTATCAACAATAAATGAATCTATATGATGTTTCTCTTTTAGATGCTCTATTTGGGCATCAGAAAGATAAAGGTATGACTCAGGTTCGTAATCAAGGAAGTCACCAAGACGCATATCATTAGTCTGTTTTTCTGGTGTCATAGAGAACCCATCAGGAAGACCACCTAAACGTGCAAACATCCAAAGTCGCTCTCTATTCTGTGGAATTCCATAATCCTTGGTATTAAGGACTGCCTTATGAAGAGGATTCTCTCCATAACCCATCTCTCGTAAGTCTTTAACGAGTTGGTCATGTATAGGCTGAAACTTACCATGTGTAAAGCCTTTTACGTTTTCCAAGAAAAGATATTTTGGTTTCTTTACTTTGCATATACGAATAATATGTCCAAGCATCGCCCCTCGCCCATAAGGATCCTCTGTTCCCATTTGCATACCTGCAGAAGAAAAAGGTTGACAAGGGAAACCACCCATGAACATATCAAAGTCTGGCAATTCGTTTGGATCGATTTTAGTAATATCGCCCCAATTCTTAAAAGGCTCACCATTTGCATCTTTGTGATTTGCATCAAATAGCATTGAAGCAAACTTGTCGAATTCAGAATATCCAATAACTTCATACTCAATCTCTGGCATATTCTCTTTCAAACGTTTCAATCCAAATGAAGCTCCTCCATAACCGGCAAAGCCCTCAAAAATTTTAATCTTTTCCTTCACTTTCGCTTTATCGTTTAATAAAGCGTGGAGGCTAAAGCACAAAAACTGCGCTGCTCTGGACAAGCTTCTTGGAGTTCATGCAATAGCCATCCACGCTGTGATTAGTAATTCTTAGGTTGACCTTTCGGTCTTCCTCCTACTCGCAAGGCAAAGATTAAGCGAACTTATCTTTGCTCTTGCTTCGGTCGTCGGTTCACAACGGGACAGCGATGCATCAAAACTTCTCCAAGAATTCTTGTTAGATTGTCCAGATCTGCACAGTTAGAGAATGATGTCTTACTCTCTGTCGAGTTTGCTACCTATAGGGATAGCAGCCTGTTTTTTTTTCGTTCTTTATTATGCACTTTCCCCAATGCATTTATTCATTTCCTTTATTTGTTCAAACAACTATAAACAAAAAAAGCGTGGGTATTTGCACCAAACTCGTCCGAATTCGAGGCCGTAGGAAGCCCTTAGCAATAGACGAGCAGATACAAGATACCCACGCCGAGAAGTATATAAACACCGTAGAGTGTGCCATGAGGGTACAAGATACCCTCGGACACACTACGGACTGAAGTTTATACAACCCATCCGTGGCATCCTCTCTGCAGTGTCCTTGAATGCTAATTCTGAATTTCCTACGTTCCGAATTACCAAGAACAAAGCGTTGATGACGCCTTTTATTTATGTTGTTGCTCCAACAGTTTTACGCCTTGCGGAGCGGTGGGCGGATATAATCAACAAGCCAATGCTTGGTCAATCACTTCTTTTCTTTCTTCTACAAGATAACTATAAACATACCTTGCAGACTGATAATACAAACCTGTATTTGCATCGCAAAGTTTGGCAAAGGTATTAGACTGATACAAAATATCAAAAGCCTTGCTAACAGAAAGATGATTTTCTTCTGTCAATATGGTTATCAGATCGGTTGTAAGCGATTGAACCATAAAATCAAACTCCTGCTTTGTAACATTCATATCCTTACCAATTTCGATATTGCTAACTCTGTACAAAAGGCATATTGAAAAGTTATGCCTTTCATATATTTTATACGTTCCAAGAATGTTTCAAAAGATATGTAACCATTCCTAAAATTATTTATTTGAGCACCAACTCTATCATTGGCTATAGGACCATACACAACATCGAAATCATGCAATGTTCGTCCTTGCTCATCATTTCTATGTTCAAAAATAAAATGTGCCCACTCCTCTGTATAACTATCAAAACTTTTGAACCGTAACGTTCCGTCACATATCAACGAATCATCAAAGTCAAATGTCATAACAATCGGATCACCACCAAGAAAAACAGCTTTTAAATTAGCCATTTCCTCAGCCTGAGCACAATCATCAGACAAATAGAATGCCTTTCCAAAATCTTTATTAGGTTTAGAATAAGACAAGTCTATCTTGTCAATAACCATATTTGAACCATGATATAGTTTCACGACAAATTTCCTCCCTTCCTTTTGCAGAAAGCAGACAAGCCATCCACCATATCCTCAAATCGTTGCGTATGCATAATACTATAATGAGATTGAATCATATCTAAAGCACCATAACTACTCAAGTAAGACTGAGCTTCCTGGTAACTAATGTTATATCTCTTAGCAAACGAGCCAATCAACATAACCATATATTCTACTATGTCTCGTAAATTATACATACTAACAATTCATTTGCTCCAACAATTTGACCTTTGGTCTTCCTCCTTGAAAGCAATGTGCGGATTACAAAAATAAAAAAAATCAATTTCCTACAGAAAAACGATAGTGAAAAATTATTGAAATTCCTGTATCAAACTGAATAACAACATTTTAACAACACAAAAACATTTCCCGAATTTAGCGAAGCAGGTACAGAGGTGGCTTTCTTTGTTTTTTTGCTATTGGGAGAAAGGAACAGCAGATACGTACAAATATTTTACAAGACTAAGTGCCTAAATCCGGTTCTTTCCGCCATGTGTGCAATGGGCGGATATATTTTCATCGCAAAAAGTACAATTTAAAATTGATTTCACTCTTCCGATGGCAATTCATCTAATAGTTTTTTACCATTAAATTCAACATAATCATCAATTCTTGTAATTGTCCATTCACTGATTGGACAAATTTAAGAGAAGAATACGTTTCATAAAAACGAACCATATTATAAAGGCTACTTCTCCCATATCCACGATAATTCGGTCTATGAAGCTTTATATAATCAGACAATTCTCTTACAATCTTATCTCCCCATTTTCCACCTTTTAGTCGGTCAGAAAGATAACGTCCGATTTCCCAACAGGTAAAGATATGCTCCGCATTCACACACGATAAGGCACGCGCTGTATGTTTGTCAATAATCGTACATACATCTTCAAACTCTCCATTTTGGGGAAGTAATGAGCAATTAGTTGTTGATTTTATGTCACTGACTTTTTTTGCCATCTTCAAACAATATTGCGACACTGTCGCAAACTTCTAACTCAAGCGTTGATGACGCCTTTTATTTATGTCTGCCCACCCAAAACAAAAGATTGTTCCTCGTGGGCTTTATGCAAAAATATAAAAAAACAAATTCCGCTACAAAAACGGCAGTAAAAACATCTAAATTCTTGTGTTTAATTAAATAACAGCATTTTAGTCATTTAAAACGTAGCATCAAGTTTATTGTTTTGGAAACTTTCTGTGAGGTCATTGGCGATTTTTATGTACGAGAATATGCATTTAAAAGAGTTACCTCGTTTTTTTATTTCCGCTAATACCATTTTTTTCTGTTGGGTCTGCTATTATCGTTCTCTTTTTTAAATTTTTTCTTGGAAATACAAGTTTAATATGTATTTTTGAGTAAATTTTTAAACATGATAGATACACTAACATATTTATCGTCTTTATTTATTTTTACTAAAAAGGATGTAGTAACATACGTTGGTAATGAACGTAATGCAGTTGCTTTGTTGTATAATTATAGTAAAAAAGGGTTAATTGCGAATATCCGGCGTAATTTATATTGCGTATGTAATGTTGCAAGTCGGCTGCCCGAAGCCAATAAAATGCAAATTGCAAGTGCCATTACACCGACGGCTTGTGTTAGTTATCATTCTGCAATGGAATATTATGGATTTGCACATCAATTTTTTTATGAAATGCAAGTTGCGAGCAATTCCAAGTTCAATAGTTTTGAATTTGATGGTATTAAATACCGCTATCATAAACAGGACGCCACGATTGGTGTAATAATTCCATCTGCTGATTCTCGAATTCGTGTTACCGATGTAGAACGAACCATTATTGATTGTGTAAATCATATTGATTTGTGCGGTGGTGTAGAAGAAATCATGCGATGCATACGTATGATTTCGTATGCCGATGAGAATAAAATGAAAATGTATCTGCAACATTTCTCAAATAAAACATTGTACAAAAAAACAGGATACGTATTAGAGAATTTCGGAGAACAGTTACATCTTTCTTCGTCTTTTTTTCAGTTCTGTATAGAAAATAGCAAAGGAATTGTAGCCTATCTATCGGAGAAAGAAAATTGTTTTTTTGAAAAGAAATGGAATTTGTATGTCCCAGAACATGTAAAAACCTTTAATGAAATAGAACTTGATGACATCATATAGTAAAGAACATTTGTCAAAGTTGGCAAACGAAACGGACTTTATTCGAGATAATTTGGAGAAAGTAATACGTCTTATTGACATATTGGAGTTTATAAACAATAATCAATATCTTTTGGAACGACTTGCTTTAAAAGGCGGTACGGCAATAAATTTGACAGTGTTTAATATGCCTCGTTTATCTGTTGATATTGATTTTGATTACACGCTAAATGAAACAAAAGAAACAATGTTGATGGATAAAAATGAGATACATAGAATCATTGTAGGATATATGACAACGAATCAATACGTTTTCAGTGTTCATTCCAAAAATCCGCATACTCTTGATTCTATGGTTTTTAGGTACGTTAATGCAGTCGGAAACAATGATAATATCAAAATTGAAATAAACTATGGTATGCGATGTCATGTGTTGCCAACGGAGCAAACAACTATTCAGATTCCCTTTCTGAATCACATAAAAATTCAAACTTTGAACCCATTGGAACTATTTGGTGGAAAAATAAAAGCTTTACTCGAAAGGTGTGCAAGTCGAGATTTATATGACACGAATAATTACTTGCAAAGTAAGTTTTTTCATAGTGATAATCAAAACCTTCTCAGAAAAATAGTTTTGTTTAATCTTTCTGTCGGAGGAAATGAATCTCCTAAAACCAAATATTTGAGTAAGTCAATTACCGATATTTCATACAATCAAATTCGTGGAACATTAATACCTGTACTACGAAAGTCGGAAAACTTCAACTTTGAGGAAGCAAAAGTTCACGTTCAAAAATATATACAAAACTTAATGGTTCTTACCGATAATGAATGTGCGTTTGTTACTAATTTCAATAAAGGGATTTACACACCAGAATTATTGTTTGATGATGTTGAAATAGTTGATAGGATAAAGAACCATCCAATGGCAATTTGGAAAATTAGCCGAATGTGAATTGTTGCGGAATACATCGAGCATGGTATCCGAAGCCTCCGAAAAGTCTATGAGAATATACGACCTGAAATCCTCTCTTGCAAACTCCTTTACAATCCAACTCTTACCCACGCGTCTTGCACCATCAATCAGCAAAGCATCCTTCCGACTCCGATTCTTTTCCCTATCCTGCAATTGATTATGTTGCTTCGTCCAACAACCGTTCTATATGTTATTTTCTCGTTATCGCTTATTTCTTTAAGATTTTTCTATCTTTGCAACAGGAGCAAAACTCTTTTTGAATAATGAGCAATTTAGTTGTAACCGGAATGGGCATCATTTCGGGATTGGGAATAGGGAAAGAAAAAACTTTGGAGGCTTTACTTGCGGAAAAATCTTCTGTAGGGAAAATCAAGTATTTGCAGACAACGCATACCGATATTCCAGTTTCCGAAGTTCCTATGAGCGACGAGGAAATGAAATCGTTTCTCAACATTCCTCAAAAACAACTCGTTACACGCACGCCTCTTATGGCGATTGTCGCTGCAAAAGAAGCAATTGCACAAGCAAAACTACAAGAAAAAAAGCCGAAACGCATTGCATTCATAAACGGCACGACCGTTGGCGGAATGGAAAAAAGCGAACAATTCTACCACGATTTTCTTACGAACGAAAATCATAAGGAATATATTGCAGCCCACGATTGTGGTGCCGGCACCGACGACATTGCCGACTATTTTGGCATATTCGATATGACTTCCACTATTTCAACCGCGTGTTCGTCTGCCATAAATGCTCTGATTCTTGGCGCAAATCTCATAAAAACTGGTAAAGTCGATGCAGCCGTTGTTGGCGGAACCGAAGGTTTAAGCAAATTTCACCTTAATGGATTCAACACATTGATGATTCTTGATAGAGAAACGTGCAAACCGTTCTCGCAAAATCACGTTGGACTCAATTTGGGTGAAGGTGCTGCGTATCTTGTTTTGGAAAAAGAAGAATCTGCGATTGCTCGTAATGCTGAAATTCTTTGTGAATTAAGTGGTTATGCAAACTATTGCGACGCGTTTCACCAAACGGCAACGTCGCCAAACGGACAAGGTCCTTTTTTAGCAATGCAAGGAGCTTTGAAAGATGCAAATTTGCAACCAACCGACATTGATTTTATTAGCGCCCACGGAACAGGAACGGGAAACAACGACACAACCGAAGGCATTGCCATCACTCGCGTTTTTGGAGAAAATGTCCCAGATTTTTCATCAACAAAAGCGTTTACCGGACACACAACGAGCGCAGCTGGAAGCGTGGAATCGGTAATTTCAATATTGGCTTTGCAAAATAATTTTATTCCTGCAAACTTGAATTTCTCGGCTCAAATGGAAGAAGTGAAAGTTGTTCCTGTCACAAAAACAAAACACAAAGAATTGAATCACGTTATGAACAATTCGTTTGGATTCGGCGGTAACGATTCATCTTGTATATTCTCAAAAATCAAATAATATGGACATTTTCATTCAATCGGCAGCACAAATTTCGATTCAAAATCCACTTTGCGAAGATTGGTTTGAAAATCCTATTTTTTATAATCAATCATATAATCGGTCGTTAGAACCCGATTATAAACCATTCATCAATCCGATTGCGGCTCGACGAATGGGAAAATTGATAAAACGTGCAATTGCTACATCTTTATTGGCAAAACAAAAAGCTTGTATCCACGATTTTGACGCAATTATTACGGGAACGGGATTGGGATGTATTGAAAATACAGAGAAATTCCTTTCTGCAATGGTAAATGATGGCGAACAATTTTTACAACCAACATATTTTATGCAGTCAACGCATAATACGATAAGTTCTCAAATTGCTCTAAATCAAAAATGTAACGGATATAATTGTACCTATTCCCATCGAGGTACTTCGTTTGAGTGTGCTTTATCTGATGCGTTTTTACAATTGTCTCTTGGTAAAATACAAAATGCACTTGTCGGTGCTCACGATGAAATGACTCCAGATTATTTCAATATGCTTGGGAAAATCGGTTGTTGGAAAGATGGCGAAATAAACGAAAACATTCTCAAGCAATCAAATTCAAAAGGTTCGTTTGCTGGCGAAACATCTGTATCTATCGTTCTTGGAACGCAAAAACAGGATAATTCGCTTTGTAAATTGTTAGATGTGGAAATGTTGTATAAGCCAACAGATGCAAAGATGCAACAAGTTTTATTGTCACTCCTTAATAACTCAAATCTTCAAAATACTGATGTTGATGTCGTTTTTGTTGGTTTGAGTGGTGATGAAAAATGGGATAGAGTATATATGCAATTTATTCAAACGTATTTCCCTACTAGTGCAGTTGCATGGTATAAACATATTTTTGGAGAGTCTTTTACCTCTCCTTCTTTTGGAATGTATGTCGGAGCAGAGTGTATTGCAAAAGGTTTTATACCATCATTTATGAATTATAAGGAGAATAAACGGATTGAGATTCCTCAAAATGTTCTCATTTACAATCATTTCCAGAATATCAATCATTCGTTGATTTTGCTTCGCAAACTTTAAGTATAGCAACTTTTGTTCGTAAAATTAGAATGTTTATACGTGCAAAGTTTATAGATGTATGTAAAATTCTAAATTTTAGTTTCTACATTTTACAAATTGCTTACAAAATGATATATTTGCAAACAATGATTTATATCGGTTAAATGGCAAAAACGACAGTTACACAATTGGTAAAGGCAATAGTAGAAGCAATTCAAGAAAAGAAAGGTAAAAATATTGTTACTCTTGATTTTAAGAAGATTGAAAATTCTATTGCTCGTTTTTATGTGATTTGTGAAGGGGACTCTTCAACACAAGTTGATGCCATTGCTGATGAAGTTGAAGATTATGTACGAAAAAAAACAGGCGAAAAAATCTGGGGTTCTGCAGGTTATGAAAATGCAGAATGGATTTTTTTAGATTATGGAGATGTGATAGTTCACGTTTTTCAACCGCAAATACGTGCGTATTATAACATAGAGGATTTGTGGGCCGATTGTATAAGAAAAGATTATCCTAACGAAGAATAATAGAGAATGGCAGAAAATAAAAATACAAAACAAGAAGAAAAGAAAGACGAAAAACAAAAGTTTGAACGTCCAGATTTTAAGTATTTTAAAAATCCCAAAAACAAAAAAAATGGAGGAAACAACATTTGGATTTATGTTGTTCTTTTGGCTGTGTTTGCCATTTTTAGTTTTTCTGACTTTAGTGGTGATGCGAAGAAAATTACATCAACAGAGTTCGACTCTAGACTTCGTAATGGCGAGATAGAAAAGGTTATTGTTGTCAATCGAGAATATGTCGAAATTTATTTGACGGCAAGTAATACTGGTCGAGGAGTCGCTTCTCCAGACTATACTATGACAATTGGTTCAATTGAAAGTTTTGAACGAAAATTAGAAAATACCAATGTTAATGTTGAGTATCAAACAAAACATAATTATATAGGTGAAATTATTGGTTGGATAATGCCATTAGTTTTGCTTGTTGTTATTTGGATGTTCTTTATGCGAAAAATGGGCGGTGGCTCAGGAAGTGGTGGAGGAATGGGCGGTGGAATTTTCAATATTGGAAAAAATCGTGCAAAGTTGTTCGAAAATGAAGACAAAGTAAAAACGACATTTAAGGATGTTGCAGGTTTGGAAGAAGCAAAGGTTGAAATTCGCGAAATTGTAGATTTTTTGAAAAATCCAAAGAAATATACTGAACTTGGAGGAAAAATTCCAAAGGGAGCTTTGTTAGTAGGTCCTCCAGGAACAGGGAAAACATTGTTGGCAAAGGCTGTTGCTGGAGAAGCTGGAGTGCCTTTCTTCTCGTTGGCGGGTTCAGATTTTGTGGAAATGTTCGTCGGCGTAGGTGCTGCTCGTGTCCGTGATTTGTTTCACGAAGCTAAGTCAAAAGCTCCTTGTATTATTTTTATAGATGAAATTGATGCAATCGGTCGTGCTCGTGGTAAAAATGGATTCAATTCAAACGATGAACGTGAAAGTACTTTGAATCAGTTGCTTACAGAAATGGATGGGTTTGGCACAGATAGTGGTGTGATTGTGCTTGCAGCAACAAACCGTGCTGAAATTCTTGACAAGGCGTTGTTGCGTGCTGGTCGTTTTGATCGTCAAATAAATGTTGAATTGCCAGATCTTACAGAACGTGAGCAAATCTTCAATGTTCATCTTCGACCATTGAAATTAGATAAAGAAATTAAATCGCCTTTCTTGGCAAAACAAACACCAGGATTTTCTGGTGCCGATATCGCAAATGTTTGTAATGAAGCAGCTTTGATTGCTGCTCGTCGAGACAAAAAACAAGTAGAAAAACAAGATTTTCTTGATGCAATAGACCGAATTGTTGGCGGTTTGGAAAAGAAAAACAAAATAATGACGCAAGATGAAAAGCGTACAATTGCATTTCACGAAGCTGGTCATGCTACTTTGAGTTGGTTCTTGGAATATGCACATCCACTAATCAAGGTTACAATCATTCCTCGTGGTCGTGCGTTGGGAGCTGCTTGGTATTTGCCAGAAGAACGTCAAATTGTAACAAAAGAACAAATTCTTGATGAATTGTGTGCAACGCTTGGCGGTCGTGTAGCAGAACAAATTACGTTTGGAAAAATTTCAACTGGAGCGTTGAATGACTTGGAAAAAGTTACGAAACAAGCATACGCAATGGTTCAATACTACGGAATGAGCGATAAAATAGGTAATTTGAGCTTTTATGATTCTACAGGACAGTCGGAATATTCGTTTGGAAAACCATACGGTTCAGAAATGGAGAAATTGATTGATGTTGAAGCTCAAGAAATTATTCGTAAGTCATATCAACGAGCATACGATATATTGACGAAAAATCAAGAAGGATTTGTTCGTCTTGCAGAATTATTGCTCGACAGAGAAGTGATTTTTAGTGAAGATTTGGAGAAAATTTTTGGAAAACGTCCATTTGCAGAACAGAAAAAAATAGTTGAAGAAACACAGAAAGACAATGAGTAATTCAAAATCAGAAGCTGCGAGATCTTTGATATTAGGAGATTTGGCAAGCGTTACAATACAACCACAGTATTCTTACGAAAAATTATCTTCTGCTAAGGATTATTTCAAGCAGCCAGATGGCGATTTGTGTGAGGTATATTGTGAAAAATTAAAATTGGTTGCTGGAAAACCTGAAATTGTTGCTTCTATTGATGATGCTTTTTCTCGTATAAAAGAAATTATTGGAGAAGAAGTTTTGCTTTGCAATAATTCAGATTTGTTGAAAATTCTTGAGGATAAGGGTATTTCTTATAATGTAGATCCTGAATATGCGCGTGTTGCGAAATTTTCATTAACAACTTGTGAAGCGTTAGCAGCGAGAACAGGAAGTATATTTGTTTCATCTGCACAAATAGAAGGTCGTCGCTTGATTTCCGCAGCAGAAACGCATATTGTTTTGGCGTATGAAAGTCAGATTTGCCCAGATTTACCAGAATGTATTGATGTTGTTGAAGCAAAATATGGCGATACATTTCCATCTCAAGTTACTGCAATTACTGGACCGAGCCGAACTTCCGATATTGAGAAAACGCTTGTGTTGGGCGCACACGGACCGAAAAATTTATTCGTCTTAATAATAAAAGAATAAGATGGGATTTATATCTTCTTTCTATAATCCAGGTAAACCACGAGGTTTTAATATGCCTACGCGATATTACGATAGGTTAAAGGAGGAACGAGAACACCGTAAAGCCGTTGTACTTCAGCAAATGAAACTTGAGGAGGGTGAGGAATTACCGAAAGGTACATTTGTGTCAGATTTGCATAGAAAGTTTGAAAAGAACAAAATATCTAATAAACGTTCAAAGACAAGTAGTTTTAAAACTTTGGTAATATTGGGTTTTTTGTTGTATTTGAGTGTCTATTTTATCTCAAATTTCTAACTTGCATCCTTGATAAGTATTTCGACGTTCAAATTCTTTCTCAATCTTTTGTAAAACAACGTCGTAACGCGTTAATCCCCAAGTATTTTGCGCAAGGAAACGAGGAGGAACTTCTCCCGCAAAGCGTTCTATTACAAAATGTGGATTTAAGCGTTCGGTGATATCAACAATAAATGGAACGTATGAATCAATTGTAAATTGATGAAAATCTGATTGTTTTTCTTTGAATTCTTGTTCCATTTTTGTCCCTTTTATCAATTGCAATTGGTGAAATTTAATTCCATCCATTGGAATTGCATTTATGTATCTTACCGAATTTAACCACATTTCAATCGTTTCACCTGGTAAACCATACATAAAATGACCTGCACAATGAATATTATATTTTTTTGTGAGTTCAAATGCTCGAATTGCCTGTTTAAACGTGTGGCCTCGGTTTATTCTTTTGAGAGTTTCGTCAAAACAAGATTCTACACCATATTCAATAGAGACGAACATTTTTTCGTTCAATTTTGCAAAATATTCTAACTTTTGCTCGTCAATACAATCGGGGCGAGTCCCGACTACAATTCCTTGAATCAGTGGATGTTCAATAGCGGGCTTATAAATTTCTTGCATTTTCTCAAGAGGCGCGTATGTGTTTGAAAAAGCTTGAAAATAAGCTAAATAGCCATCAGCGCGTCTATATCTGTTTTGGTGAAACTCAATACCTTCGTTCAATTGTTGTACAATAGATTTCCGAACATCGCAATAAGATGGGTTGAAAGCATCATTTACACAATACGTGCAGCCTCCAAATCCAATTTTACCATCTCGATTCGGACAAGAAAAACCTGCATTTAATGTCAATTTTTGCATTCGCCCACCAAAATGTTCTTGTAAAAATCGTTTGTATGAATTGAATCTTCTATTGTCTCCCCAAGAATACATATTGTTTATATTTGTTGCAAAGATAACAAATGGTAGCCGTTTTATTAAATAAAGATAAACACAATATTAAATTTGGAAACAATATACAATTTAGTAGCATAATTATTTGTAATTAGTTGTCAGTAGTCTATTTTTAGTTTGATTTCCATAATGGTAAGGTGATTACACAAAGAACTCATCTAACAATTGATAATTGACATATAGTAACTTAAACATGCTTTACCGATGAAAAATAGCTGTTAGTATAAATTTTTAACTCGATGTTGTGCGTTTTGAAAAAAAATGTACCTTTGCCTCGTTTTTAATGAAAGATGGTATATATGCGTACTTCGTTCACTATCAATATAATACAATCTGTGGTGGTTGCAATTTTTCTAACGGTTTTTGTTTGTTTTCCGCTTTCGTCTAACGTCAGTACATTAGATTGGAGCGAGGTTGAGGTTCAAGAAGAGATAGAACTGAACTATATAAATTACACAGATTTGTATGCAAAAATTGCAAAAATTGAATCTCGTCATAATTATGATGTCGCGAATAAATCTCGTATGGTTGGAAAATATCAAGCAAGTAGAGTAGCGCTTTTGGAATTTGGATACACCGAAGAGCAGGTTCAAAATATATACGATTCATTTGATACAACATATACTGATAAAGGTTATGCTCGTTATCACTTTGATGTCAATACGTTTCCTCCAGAAGATCAAGAGCGTTTTATTCGTTGGTATATGCACCGAATGGAAAC
Source organism: Bacteroidales bacterium (assembly GCA_045599365.1). Lineage (GTDB taxonomy): Bacteria > Bacteroidota > Bacteroidia > Bacteroidales > UBA1715 > UBA1715. The sequence goes on along the minus strand of JAZRVS010000100.1, from coordinate 4,422 downwards.
TGTTTATTTAAAGGAAATCATAAATAAGTATGTTGGCACAACTGTAAATAATGTTTACATTACTCGTGCTGGCATTTTGAATGCGTCAATGTTGGGATTTAATCACGTTGTTCGCTTTTTGGAATCAGATGGAAAAGTGAACTACACCCCAAAACGCGGATACTCTGTTCAAGGTCGTTTGGCTCAATTTGATAGAACAGAAATAGAATCATAATTCTATTCCCTTAAAAAAATCTTGCAATTCACTTGTAATTGTTCCTTTTTGAATTGTAATATCCAAGATTTCCTTTTCTAGTTGTTGTGGAGGATTCTTTATTCCGACGCTATTGTTATTGTTTTGAAAATCAATAAGTAATTGTTCAGCTAATAATGCATGTAATGCCAAAGAAGCATCAATATATTTTAAGTGAGTCGGTTCTTCTAAAACAAAATTTAGTGAACCTTTTTGATTTAAAACACGTGAATTAGGAATGTTTTCTCCATACTCATCTTCTACACCCATATTTGCAACAATTGCATTCGATTGTTTTATAGCTTCAATAATCGGAGTTTGATTCAGAGCAGATTTAATGCCCGTTGCAGTTACTATATAATCTGTTTGTAGAATGGCTTGGACTATACTATCAAAATCTTTATAATCAATGATTTGAAATGATTTTTCTTTTAAATTCTCGTAAAAATCAGTCCGGATTGAATCAATTGTTTGTGCTTGATTCGTGTTTGTTACAACAGTAACATTACACCCTTTTTTTCTTCCTTGAATAGCAATACCATAGCCAACTTTCCCACTGCCAAATACAAGCATTTTTTTGTCTTTTAGTGTGGCGTATCCATATTTTGCTAATGCGCGAAAATAACCGTCTCCTGTACCTAACGACGTTTCTATTTGTTTTACAAGACCGCTGTCAGCAAGGTAAATTGGAAAATTTGATTTTTCATAGGAATATACTCCAGAACGAGTTAATTCTACAAATCCAAGTTGAGGATGACACGAAGAAAATTGACCTGCGCAATCTAAAATTATATCGAAAAATAGATTGTTTTGTTCTTGTTCTAAAACGTCTTGTTGCGAAACTACAGAAATACCTCGACTTTTCAGTGTGTCAACGATTTTTGTGTCATATAAAACAGAGTCTTGACCAATACTTATTTGTGCCTCAGAAGCAATGAATGTTTCATATTGAACCATTGTATTCCTAAATATTGGTGTCGCAATTAAAATTCGACGATTTTTAAATGGTTTCGTTTTTGCCCATTTTTGTATCAAAAAGGACAAGGCAGGGTGTTCATTCTCTTGGTAAACGTCTAAAATGTCTTCGAAAAACATATTCCAAATTTTATCGTTTACAAATATAGTGAAGATTCTAAAACTGGAATGGTGTATTCCCAAAAATCCGTATATTTGCTCAATTAAAGTATATTAAATACTTGTTGATAACTGATTGTTGATAACTGATTGTTGATAACAGAAACTTAATAATATGAAAAAATTTTTTATTCCTTCCCTTTTACTTTGTGGATTATTGATTACCTCGTGTTCGCAAAGTGACAAAAAGGCAACAAAAGAACAAATTGCAACCGATACAACATGGAAACAATTAACGCTACGCGAAAAAATCGGCCAGACAATGATGATAACTTCCGATTGGTATGCGCATAAACAAATTGGTGAAGGCAGTCTTGAAAAGTTTTTTGAACAATATCCAGTTGGAGGAATTTTTATGGCTCAATGGCATTTTACATACCAGAAGCCTGATACTCTGATATTTGAAAGATTTATTCCGAATATTATAAAAGATTACAACCGAGCATCGAAATTACCGCTTTTCATAAGTGAAGATTTTGAGCGTGGCGCTGGCTACAATTATAACACAGCCACTAAAATGCCAGTAGAAATGGCAATTGGAGCGGCAAACGACACGGCTCTTGCGTACGCACATGGAAAAATTCTTGGTGTTGAAGCTCGCGAAATGGGTTTCAACTGGGTTCTTGCTCCTGTAAGCGATTTGAATATCAATCCTTTGCATCCTCTTGTAATTGAACGTTCCGTTTCCGATGATGCCGACCGTGCAATTCCACTTTTGACAGCTCAAATGAAAGGCTTGCAAGATCAAAATGTTATAACTACCGTAAAGCATTTCCCAGGCGATGGTGCAACAATTTGCGACCAACATTTGGTTACTTCGGCAAACAATCTTTCGTGGGTTGACTGGCAAAAAAGTTATGGAAAGATTTTTAAAAAATTTATTGCCGATAAAACTCCGTCTATCATGGTGGGACATCTTCGTTTCCCAGCTTATCAAAAAACCGATACGTTGAATGGCGATTTCTTGCCGGCAACTCTTTCTCAAGAGTTGATGCAAAAACTTTTGAAGGACGAAATGGGCTACAAAGGTGTGGTTATTTCCGATGCGTTGAATATGGGTGGCGGTTATGGTTTCTACGAATCGGAACTTGAAACGGCAGTACAATGTTTTGTGGCTGGTGCCGATGTGGTTTTGTGGCCTCCGCTTGGCTATATGGACACAATTGAAGCTCGTATTAACCGTGGCGAAATTTCCATGGCACGTCTTGACGATGCAGTAGAACGTGTATGGGCATTACGTGAACGCTACAATTTGATTAGTAAAGAAAATCGTACTCCTATTTCGGCTCCAAAGCCAGAAGGTTTTAATGCGTATGCACAAGAACAATTGACAAACCTTGCTGAGAAAGCAGTAACTATCGTGCAAAACAAAGGTGGACAAATACCTTTGGATACGAATACAACAAAGAAAATTTTGTTGGCTAATATCAGCCACAACGATTATACGGCAACATTTGAACCAATGAAACAGGAACTTGAAAAACGTGGTTTCCAAGTTGATGTACGCCACGATTTGCACAAAGACGAATGGGAATGGCAATGGCATAGAATTTTGGAATACGACAAAGTGATTGTTTGTTTCGAAAACCATTATTTTGCACCAATCGGTTCTCCTCTTTTGAAAGACTACGAAGCATATTGTTTATGGACAATGGTGAAATTACCAAAAGAAAAAGTTATTGGCGTTTCGTTCAGCAATCCGTATTATAACAAATATTACTTGAACAAAAATTCATTGTTGATTAACGCATACAGCAGCGACGAATGGATGCAAAAAGCAGTTGTGAAAGTTTTGATGGGAGAAATTGAAGCAACAGCAACATCGCCGGTAAATTTGGACAATCCGATAATGAAATAGTAGAGAATAGGTTTCGATTTTTCCAAGCAGTGGTTGGAAATTTTGAAACATTTGATAATGAGCGAATTTGAAAACGCTGAAAAATAAAATTAAATACCTGAAAGCATCTATATAGAATAAACGTTAATTAACATATTACCATAAACTCGTTCAGAGTCTGTCGTTTTAAATTTCCGAAAAAATGTAGCACAGATAATGACTGGGGCGCCCACAACGTGGGCTTCTTATGTCTGTGCTACAAGGTCCTCGGAAAACCTAAAACGGCGGACAATTTATAGAAGTCCACGTTTTTTATGCAACAAGCCGAGGTAATACATATTGGCAAAATCATACACGAAACGCTTATTTCGCAAGGAAGAAGTGTTGCTTGGCTGGCAAAACAACTGAACTATACTCGGGAAAATATGTACAACATTTTCAAAAAATCGTGGATAGACACCGAAACCCTTATGAAAATTTCGTTGGCAATGGATTTCAACTTTTTCCGCATTTATCAGGATTATTACATAAAGTGTAAAGAAAAAATTACGGAAGTGTAGCAATATCATTACGCCACCAATCCTTTTTTTTATGTGTGATATATTATGTTTGTTTGCGATTTAGTATTTGTTTAATGTATAATTAAAGTATTATGGAACAACAAAAAGTTGATTTATTTATTGCTACGAATAGTGAAAATTTCGAAGCAGTTCAGTTGCCTACAATTCGTCAAAAGTTGTTAGAACTATCAGACGATAAATTTATGGCGGTTCAAGCCACAGAGTATAAGAATCCAACAACATTGTTGATTGTAAGTCTTTTAGTGGGTTGTTTTGGAGTTGATAGATTTATGCTTGGAGAAACGGGTATGGGAGTATTAAAATTGCTTACTTGTGGTGGTGTTTGTGGAATTTTAACCATAATTGATTGGTTTACAATTCGAAAAAAAGCAAGAGAGAAGAACTATCAAAAGTTTTTACTATCTGTACAAATGTTTTAGATTTATAGGTCTTCATCTGCATTTGAATTGCCTAAGTTGGAGACTGCGCAAGGTTTATCAAAATGGATTATATGTCCACTATTTTCCTTATATTGGATTTACCACTCCGATGTCCTTTTAAACTGATTACAGGAATACCATGTCCGGGATGTGGTGGTGTTAGAGTTGCAAAATTACTTATGCAAGGAGAATTATTGTGTGCTATAGAAACTAATCCAC
>JAZRVS010000099.1:0-55511 GCA_045599365.1 Bacteroidales bacterium | reverse complement strand
GGCAGATCCTTCGCTATCGCTCAGGATGACGGCTTCGTTGAAGAGTCTGGGTGACGGCTTCGTTGCTGAATAATGCCACTATTGGAACCGTCATTCTGAACGGAGTGCAACGCAGTGAAGAATCTGTTTACATAAAAAATATTTCTGTTCACCCAGTTGGCTATTTTCTGTTCACCCAGTTGGCCACTTTTTGTTCACCCAGTTGGCGGTAATTAAGAATGTAGAGACGTGGTGTACCACGTCTCATTGAATAATGCCACTATTGGAACGGTCATTCTGAACGGAGTGAGGAATCTGTTTACATAAAAAATATTTCTGTTCATTTCTTTTGTGCCGACAAAAGAAACGAACCAAAGAAAGACTATTCTCTTCATTTCTTTTGTACCGACAAAAGATTTACTCTGTTCATTTCTTTCTGCGACGAAAGAAACGAACCAAAGAAAGTCGCCGACGGACCTGCTTATGCTAAACTTGTATTGCATTTCGCTAAACTGCTGAGATTTGCTTCGCTATCGCTCCGCAAGCCATCAGTTTTTAACGCTACATTTCATACAAGTTTTTAACGCATCGCAGCTCATGTCGGTCTAATGGTGAACATAAAGATTTATTGCAAATTCAAGTTTTAGGTTTTCCTTTGAGGTAAGGATTTTACTTAATCGCAGAGCAACTGACAACTGATGTCTTGCTACTGACAACTCTTGTAAACGCTCACCAGCTAATGCGGCAGGGTTTATCGTAAGCCGCAACTCTTCCTTTTAATGGTTCTGGTAGTGGTGGCAGACCCTTTGCTATCTATGTATGGTTCGTAGTAAGCTCATTCCAACGGAGAAAAATAACTGTTTATTTTTCTCATTCCCGAAAAATTGTAAATTTGCGATTCAAACGAGATTGAATATGAAAAAATTATTACTCATCCTTTTGTGTGCATTTGCATTCATTCAAGTTGAAGCACAGCCACGGCCTACACCAAGTTCAAAATCGGCTGCTGCCAAAGCTACGAAAGAGGCTCAACCACCAAGGAAAACCTACGCAGAACGTGTTGCCGATTCTATCGCTGGAAAATATGGACCAGACAACGTATTGATTGCCAACGTAGTAACTGTAGAATCTTCTGTGCAAAACGTAACAGCAACAGACATCACTATTGAGCAAACCGTTATCACAAACGTGTTAATAGAAAACGTAATCTGCGAATATATGACATTAACTAACGCAACTATTTCTGATATGATAATCCGAAATTGCAAAATTGAAGACTTTTTGATTGAAAATTCTTCATTAGGTAGTTTAACAATAGAAGATTCGCAGGTTGATGCCTTTGAGTCGGACGAAAGTACCATTCGACGTCAAACATTTATAGCAAAAGAGCAACCTGAACCAGAACCAAAGGCAACAACAAAAACGTCGCCATATAAATCAACAACCTCAAAAACAACAACAACGACAACAAAACCAAGCCAAAATACTAATAACAAGAAAAAAGGTCAAATACGTCGATAAAAAACTCCATGAATAACATTCGTAATTTCTGCATCATTGCCCATATTGACCACGGTAAAAGTACCTTGGCTGATCGTCTTTTGGAATATACTCACACCGTTTCCGAACGTGATGCTCAAGACCAAATTTTGGACGATATGGATTTGGAACGTGAACGTGGTATTACCATCAAAAGTCACGCTATCCAGATGGACTACAACTACAATGGTCAGAAATACGTTTTAAATCTTATTGACACTCCTGGACACGTTGATTTTTCGTACGAAGTTTCACGTTCCATTGCTGCTTGCGAAGGCGCCTTGTTGATTGTTGATGCAACGCAAGGTATTCAAGCTCAAACAATTTCCAATTTGTATTTGGCAATTGAAAATGACCTTGAAATTATTCCTGTACTCAACAAAATGGACTTGCCAAGTGCAATGCCCGAAGAAGTGAAAGATCAAATTGTTGAACTAATTGGCTGCAAACGCGACGAAATTCTTGAAGCAAGTGGAAAAACAGGTCTTGGCGTTGACAAAATTTTACAAGCTATTGTTGAAAAAGTCCCAGCTCCAAAAGGAAATCCAAATGCTCCTTTACAAGCATTGATTTTTGATTCAGTTTTCAATCCTTTCCGCGGAATTATTGCTTACTTCAAGATTTTAAATGGTGAAATTCACACCAACGATTTAGTGAAATTCATCAATACAAAAAAGGAATACGAAGCATTGGAGGTTGGCGTTCTTCGTCTTGAGATGGAACCTCGAAATGTTGTAAAGACAGGCGATGTTGGATACATTATTTCTGGTATCAAAACAGCCCGCGAGGTGAAAGTTGGTGATACAATCACACATAAAGATAACCCATGTGAAAAAGCAATTGAAGGTTTCGAAGAAGTAAAGCCTATGGTGTTTGCAGGAATCTATCCTATTGATACAGAAGACTATGAACCACTTCGTGCATCAATGGAAAAACTCCAATTGAACGACGCTTCGCTTACGTATCAACCAGAATCTTCGGCAGCTCTTGGATTTGGGTTCCGATGCGGTTTCTTGGGATTACTTCACATGGAAATCATTCAAGAACGATTGGACCGCGAGTTTAATATGAGCGTAATCACAACTACACCAAACGTTTCGTACTATTGCTACACAAAAAAAGGGCAGAAAATCATTGTCAACAATCCAGTTGATTTGCCAGAACCGACAACAATTGACTATATTGAAGAACCATATATTGCAGCGCAAATCATCACCAATGCCGAATTTATTGGACCGATAATGAAGTTGTGCATTGACAAACGTGGTATTCTGAAAAATCAAACATACTTGACTGGAAATCGCGTTGAAATCAACTTTGAACTTCCTCTTGGCGAAATTGTATTTGACTTCTACGATAAATTGAAGAGCATTTCTAAAGGATATGCGTCATTTGATTATCACATTATTGGCTATCGCGAATCAAAACTTGCAAAACTCGACATTTTGTTGAATGGCGATGGCGTTGACGCTTTGTCGGCACTGATTCACCAAAACAATGCATACGATTTTGGAAAGCGAATTTGCGAAAAATTAAAAGACCTCATCCCAAGACAACAATTTGACGTTGCAATTCAGGCTGCAATTGGAACAAAAGTAATTGCACGAGAGACTGTTAAGGCTGTCCGTAAAGATGTTACGGCAAAATGTTACGGAGGTGACATTTCTCGTAAACGTAAACTTCTTGAAAAACAAAAAGAAGGTAAGAAACGTATGAAACAAATTGGTAGCGTTGAAATCCCTCAAAAAGCCTTCTTAGCAGTTTTAAAATTAAACGACTAATATGCCCGAAAAAAAAACTGACGAATACTATATGGAACAAGCTCTTGCTCAAGCAAAACTTGCATTTGAGAAAGATGAAGTTCCTATTGGTTGCGTGATTGTTTGCGAAGAACAAATTATTGCTCGAGCACACAATCTTTCCGAGACATTAAACGATCCAACGGCACACGCCGAAATGCAAGCATTTACCATTGCAACAGACTATTTGGGAGGAAAAAATCTTCAAAAATGTACACTTTATGTTACTGTAGAACCTTGCGTAATGTGTTGTGGCGCTTCGTATTGGGAACAATTAGGAAAAATTGTATATGGCGCATCAGACGTAAAACGAAGCGTTTCGGAATTACATAGCAGAATTCTTCACCCAAAAACACTCGTTGTAGGCGGTGTCTTGAAAGAACAATGCGAAGAATTGATGCAAAACTTTTTTAAAAACAAAAGATAATGTCAAACTTCTCGTTCCCGCAAATAATACAAGACGATATTCAAAAGTTTGACAAAATGTTTGAACCAAATCTTTTGTCAAAGACCAATCTTTTGAATGTAGTTACCAAATACGTTTTCGGGAACAAAGGAAAACAAATTCGTCCAGCACTCACATTTTTGTCAGCTCGATTGTTTGGAGACGTAACAGAATCAACATTTTCAGCAGCCTATATGGTTGAATTACTGCACAATGCGACACTTATTCACGATGATGTTGTTGACGATTCTGAAACACGAAGAAATCTTCTTTCAGTGAAAGCAAAATGGAAAAACAAAGTAGCCGTTCTTGCTGGAGACTATTATTTGGCAAAGGGACTTCTTTACGCAATTGAGAAGAATGAAATTAAAGCATTGGAGATTATGTCTCAAGGAGTTAAACGAATGAGCGAGGGAGAACTAATGCAGATTGAACACGCAAAATCGTTAGAAAACTCTGAGCAAACCTACTACGAAATAATAAAAGCAAAAACCGCAGCGTTGTTCGTGGTTTCAATGGTTACAGGAGCATATTCAAGTAAACAAACAACTGAAAACGAAATTCAACGAATTGAAAAAATTGCTGAACTCTTTGGTTTAGCATTCCAAATTCGTGATGATGTGTTAGATTTTTCTCGCACTTCGGTTTTAGGAAAAAAAACTCTGAATGATTTGCAAGAAAAAAAGCAGACTCTGCCTCTTATCTACGCGCTTTCTCAAGTCTCTTTCTTTGAAAGAGAAAAAATACTATTCAAATTAGAACATCACAACAACAAACAAACAAAATTAGAAGAACTGGCTGATTTTGTACGATTGAAAGGCGGTCTTGAATACGCAACGACAAAGCAAAAAGAATTTTGTGCCGAAGCAATTGAACTTTGCAAGACATTCCAAGAGTCTGAATCGCGCTCTGCACTTATTGATTTAATAACTTTTGTCTCTTTGTAATTCTCAAAATGATAATTAACACTCATTGTCATATTTACGATGAAGCTTTTGATGTTGATAGAGATGAAGTCATACAACGTGCTATAAATCAAAATGTTTCTAAAATCATTTTACCTGATATTGATTCGTCAACACGAGAAAATATGTTCCGTGTGGTTGAACAATATCCTAAAATTTTCTTCCCCTTATTGGGAATTCATCCAACATCTATCAACGAGAATTTTCAAAAAGAAGTTGATAGTTTTCTATCAGAATTGAACAATCGAACAATCTATGGCATTGGAGAAATTGGAATTGATTTATATTGGGACAAGACCTTTATTGAAGAACAAATAGAGGTTTTCAAACTACAAGTTGCAGTGGCACAAGAGCGAAATCTTCCCATTGTAACCCACGTTCGCAAAGCATTTAACGAAACATATAGAGCATTACGCTCAATGCCAAGTCAAAATTTCAAAGGTATTTTCCACTGCTTTTCTGGGTCAAAAGAAGAGGCATTCAAAATAATTGATATGGGTTTTCATATTGGTATTGGTGGTGTTCTCACATTTAAAACATCTCATTTAGATGAAATTGTGAAAGCAATTCCTGTTGAAAAAATCGTTTTAGAAACCGATGACCCATATTTAACACCTGTACCTCATCGTGGAGAAAGAAATGAGCCAAGTTATGTTACATTGGTAGCAGAAAAACTCGCGTCAATTCTGAATTATTCACTTGAAGAAATAATTGAAGTAACAACAAATAACGCATTGTCTATATTTAACATATAGTGTTACAAACTTTTGAGACATATTTTTCTCGTTTTGAAGTATTTTCGCAGCAACTATTTGAGCCTGTTGCGCCAGATTTGGGAATTATTGTTGTTATACCTTGTTTCAACGAACCAGACATTGAAAAAACATTAGATTCTCTTCGACAATGTTGTTCAACTAATTGTTCAATTGAAATTGTTATTGTTGTAAATCACAGCGAAATAGAGAAAGAAAATTTAAAAAAAATTAATCAGATAACATTTGAAAAAATACAAGCATATTCAAAAAAATATGCTACCCAAAGATTCAAAATTCTGCCAATTTTTGCTGAAAATTTACCCAAAAAACACGCAGGAGTTGGCTTAGCTCGAAAAATTGGAATGGACGAGGCTATTCGCCGATTTGCTCTCATTGACAATCCCAATGGAATTATTGTTTCTTGCGATGCAGACACATTAGTTGAAAAAAACTACTTAATTGAAATTGAGAAATTCTATCATAAAAATACATTTTGTTGCGTTGCAAACATTGCGTTTGAACATCCACTGAATGGCGATTTGTCGCAAGTCCAGTATAAATCTATAGCAGAATACGAATTGTATTTGAGATATTATGTTCAACAATTAAAGCGAATCAATTTCCCGTATGCATATCATACAATTGGTTCTTGTTTCTCGCTTCGAGCAAAAGCGTATTGCAGACAAGGTGGAATGAACAAACGACAGGCAGGCGAAGATTTTTATTTCCTTCAAAAACTCTTTCAAACGGAAGAAGTCGGAGAAATAGTAACAACCAAAGTCTTTCCATCGTCCAGAATGTCGGATAGAGTGCCTTTTGGGACAGGCACAGTAATGTCAAAAATGATTTCCGAACAGCAAGAATATGTTACATATTCCTCTGAAAGTTTCAATGTACTACAAGACTTTTTTACTAAAATTTCCAATATTCAAACAACATCAGATTTGAGAAGTGTATTTCAGACTCTTCATCCTTGTTTACAAGATTTTTTGAAGTATAATGAGTTTGAAAAAAAAGTTGTTGAAATACAAAACAATTCAACAACTAACAAGCTTTACTTAAAGCGATTCTTTAATTGGTTTAATGGATTTATGGTATATAAATTTCTAAATCATTCCTCACAAACATTCCCAAAAATTCCCATTACTCTCGCAGCATCAGAACTAATTGGACGCGAGATAAAAGATGTTTTTGATTTATTGGCACAATATCGGCAATTGTAACTTTGACATATCTAATCAACCGTACTACAAACAGTTCCGTCGGAGAAATGTGTAGTAATTTTTTCTCCTCTTTTAAGATTTTTTGACGAACGAATAATTGAACCATCTTGTAAAGTAGAAATAGTATATCCTTGTTGAAGTATTTCTTGTGGGTTCTTTGTTTTAAGTGAAATTGCAAGCAAATCAATCCTTGAGTTTTCTTTCAAAACACGTTGTTTAACTATATGTTGCAAGCTTTGACGAGTACTGTTCAATGTATTCTCAGCCTTTAACAACGATATTTTTAAAATTTGCATAAGTGAATTTGAAAAATCGGAGATTTTTTCTCGTTCTTCCTCCACAATTGATGCAACAAGTTCTTCCAAATTTTCTTGTTGTTCTTCGAGTAAGGCGACAAAATTTCCACAAATGTCTATAATAAATTCAGCGACGGCAGTTGGCGTTTTTACCGAAGTATTTGCGACCATATCGGCAATTGACAAATCCTTATCGTGTCCAATTCCCGTAATTACAGGCAATGGAAATTGAGCAATATTATTTGCTATATTATAATTATCAAACCAACGTAAATCGGCACGAGAACCACCTCCACGAATAATAACAACAGCATCGAAATCGGCTTCGCGCTGTGCAATACAATCAAGTTGCGAAACAATAGATGACTCGGTTTGTTCGCCTTGCATAAAGGCAGAGAATAATTCTGTCTTAAATTTAATATTATATTGATTGTCAGCAAGTTGATTCATAAAATCTTGATAACCAGCAGCTGTTTCCGATGAAATCACTGCAATTCGTTGAATGACAGAAGGTAATTCAAGACTTTTATTCATATCCATCACACCATCTTCCTCAAGTTGACGAATAATTTTCATTCGTCGCTGTTCTTCTTCTCCAATAGTATAAACTGGATTTATGTCTGTTATACAAAGACTTATGCCATAAATAGCATGAAACTCAACGGTAACAAGCACCATTATTTTCATTCCAACTGAAAGTTGACAACCAGTCTCGTCTTCAAAATACGGAGAAATTATTCGGTATTTATTTGCCCAAATAATTGCACGCATTTCTGCTATTGGATTACTTTCCTCATCGGGTTTTTCAATCAAATTCAAGTAACAATGACCTGTACGATTGACCTGTATCTCACTAATTTCAGCTACAATCCAATAATCTTGAGGCAAGGCACGTTTTATACCTTGACCTATTTTGGTAGCTAATTCCGATAAAGAGATACTTTCCATGTAAACTATTTAGTAGTCTTGCTGAGAAGTCAGTTTATTTTTCTTAATAGAATATTGTTTACAAGCAAAGAGTCATCTGACGACTGATAACTAACACCTAATTTAATCTTCAACATTAACAGCCAAACTCTCTTTGTTGATTTTTATAATTGTACCTTTTTCAGTTCCAGCAAAAAACTCATTGTTAATTTTTACCAAGCATGATATTTTTCTACCTTCTTCGTATTTTTCTTCTCTCCATTCGTTCCCAAAATCCATTGAAACAAGCACCTCTCTTGTTTCGCCCATAGCAACTACATCGCCATAATCGTCAGCTTCTATAAACAACAATTTTTTACCTTCTCGCGATATTTTTTTCCATGAATTACTACCGATTTCAGAACGATAAATTTTTCCAGAATACGTACAAGCAAATATATAATTTCCGCCTATTGCAATACTTGTAAAATTTTCACCACCAATGTTTTCCAATGTTCTTGTTGCTCCATCATCAGTAACATGCATAATGGATCCATACCCAGCAATATATACCTCATCGTTGTACACAACCATATCATTTACGCCGAACTGTGTTTGTGAACCGCCATGAAATAAACGTTCATCATCGTTGTAGTAATAAAAATTACCAAGTAACATATCGCGCTTACCAATGGCATACTTTGGTTTACCATCTTTCACGTACAAAGCCAACAAATTCGATTTCTCTGTAGGCCATTCTTTCCAATATTCAAAGTCTGGTACTCTATTCTCATCAACAGTTTTCCCCGTATCGGCACTCACACGAATACTCATATCTTCGCCACACATCCATAGTTCTCCGTTGTCAAAACAAAGTCCATTATAATCCAAATTTTTAGACAAACGTCTGCTTTTAGAATGCGTTGTTGGATTCAATGTGTAAATGACTGATTTATCATTGTCTCTACCCAAGACAGCGAACAAATCATTCTCAACAAAAGCAATATCTTTAATTTCAATATTATCTAAAGTAGTTACTGGAATAAAAGACATTTTATCCTTCTTAGTACAGCCAAAAATTGCTACACACGCAAAAGAAACGAACAAAAATTTATAGAAACGCATACTATTTTTCTTTTTCCAAATGTATCAAAAAAAGGTGAATGTCGTGCGCGTTGTTAATAAAAAATAGAAAGTCCAACGAGATGAGATTAAAGAAAGTAATGATATACTTCTTGGCAGTAATTTAGTTGTCAGTTATCCGTTGTCAGACGAATCTATGTGTATCTTATCATTATAAAAATCAACCTGAAAACTGACTACTGATACCCTATTACAAATAAATGTATCGCGCACTTACTAAAATTCAAAATTGAATCGAATAAACAACAAACCTCGTTTACTGATTATGTCTGGATGGTCAAGATAGTTGAGCCTCCAAATATATTCCAAGCGGACAAATTTCAAAAGATTCGTTACACCAATACCAGCCTCCATATAAGGAGCTTTCAATTCGTAGGTATTACTTGGCAAAGGCATAATAGATTCGTTATTATTTAACATTCTACCATAACATGCCTTAAACGTCAGTAATTCTCGAAGTTGCAAACGACGAAGTCCCCATATTTTATTAAAGAAGAATCCATTCATTCCATATTCCATATATAGATTTACAAAGGCATCACTGGCAAATTCCAAATAATTCATCAAGTTGAAATAGTATTGCCCACTTCCGCCTGTTTCGTTTCCACGATGAACTTCCATAAGTGGGAACGGAACTGGCTTTGAAATATATCCAGCTTCAATCACATAGTCTATTTTACCAATACCAAATAAAACATTATGATTCATTACAAAACGAAGTTGCGTATACGAATCAGATTTCCCTTCCATTGTATATTTCCCTTCCATTATGTGCAAATGACAAATAGGATATTTTGTTGTTATATACATGTGTCGAAAATGCTCCGTAGAAACCTCTTCTTTAAAAGATAGTCGAATATCTAATCCAAAATCGTATGTTCTAAATTTCTTTAACCCTGAAGTAGAATCGAAAGGGAAATATGGAGGATTGTAATGCGTTGCTTGTGTATATGATGGTTTAATGGTGAAATTTTTAGAAACATTTTGTTCGTAAGCAACAACACCACGTTTCACAAAATATACCGCATCATTTTCGTTTCGAGTCAAAAGTGCAGAAAGTAAATTGTCATCGGACTGAACAAGCACATTTTCACGAACAAAATCCAATGGCTGACGGAAATCACCAATACGATAAATATTTTGGTCATAACGAGCATGTATTGCACCATATTTTTTTGTTGGAACGCGCAAAGAATATTGCAATCCATACTTAAACTCCTTATTGCGACAACCATAACCCAAATAACCACCAAACATCATCTTGTCGTGGAAACTTTTCGATGTCCGAGCGCATAAATTCAAACGAGTTCCTTCAATTTTATTACTTTGTACGAAGTACAGATATGGTCCAAAATCAATTTTCCAAAGTGTATAATATCCGTACAAAAACATATTCAACAAACTATTTGCAGCTTTTACAGTCGGAATATTATTTGTTGTTTCTATTGCTTTTTGTGTTACCAAATCAAGACTCGAAAGCGTATCAGGACGATATTGGTTCAAAAAAGAAGTATCAATCATATTTGGCTCGCTTTTACGAAGATTGAAACGACCTGGCACGACACGATTTTGCAAATAATCATTGATTTGAATTGTATCAATAATATACGTCGTTGATTTTATTGCAGTTAGAGGCGTATTTATTGCACGATACGCTGTGTCTCTTGAAAGTTCTGGAACAAATTCCACAGAGAATTTTTGTTGTTTGCTAAACCATTGTCCATCAGGCGTTTGTTGTAATTTCTCAAACAATCGCAATTTTCGGACAAAGTTTAGATTTGTTTTTGGCAAAATTGAAGCGTCAATTTCTGTTAACGCGCCAGATTCTTTTTCTATAATCATATAGCCATAAAACGCCAAATCTTGTTGGTTTTTTGGTTTGTAACGAATATGATAGTATGTTTTTCCATCATTTGTCAACGAATCATCAAGGTAGTAACGATAATAGACTAAAGCTTGTGCAGAAATCGGGCTAATAAAGTCTTTTGACAAAAAACGAATATTTGAATAAAACGACATTTTCTCGTCAAGACTCGACACATATTTTGTAACAATATCGCTTTCTATGAAACTTGAACCATGTTGGTTTTTAACAATTTCCTGTATCTCAGGATTTTTATTTTCCTTACGTTGCACATAGTTCATATACTCCGAAAAGTACAAAGGAATATTCCATGTATCGTCATAATCGTTAGCTTTGACAAGCACTTCGGGATGTTTGCGAATAAAACCAACATTAAACACGCTACTATCTATCCCACTTAAACTAAAATTAAGTTTGTTGTATTCTATAAAATCAATGTTTTTAACATTTTCTGGTTTATTCTCGTGACGATTCTTTATTGCATTTTTAACGATTGGAATCGCAGGATTTTTTCCAGGACGCACAGTTACAGCATCTATCTGTATCGCAGATGGAATCATTTCAATCTGCATTGTCCCATGAATATTACGACCAATTATCTCGTAATCCTTATAACCCAAAGCAGACAATTGCACTGTATCGGTAGGACGAACAGGATAAATAGAAAACGAGCCATCGAGTTGTGATACAACAGCATTGCCTGTCCCTTTTACCCAAACTGTTGCAAAAGACAATGCCTCTTTTGATTCTATATCAACAATACTCCCATTGAACGTAATTTGTGCTTGACAAACTACCGATACGAATGTGAAAAGAGTTATAAACTTACTGAACAATAAATTTCTTCGTTGTAACATTTTCTCCTTCAATAATTTGCACAAAATACTCTCCTGCCGCAAAATTTTCTGTATTTATCGTTGTTTCGTTACCTATTATTTTTTGTGTAGTAACAATTTGACCTAAAGAATTTCGTACAATAATTGTGCCTCCCGTTCCTTCTGTTTTTATGGTAACAGACTGCGTTGAAATTGTTGGA
This sequence comes from Bacteroidales bacterium, assembly GCA_045599365.1. Classification (GTDB taxonomy): domain Bacteria; phylum Bacteroidota; class Bacteroidia; order Bacteroidales; family UBA1715; genus UBA1715. Next base: position 43,561 of record JAZRVS010000099.1, on the reverse strand, counting down.
AACATCTTTATGTTGTCATTTTCCACAGTTTCTATATCCTCTACAACTTCTTTATAAACACAAATTGTTACATAGAAACTGACTATCACTCCAGCGCCAGTAGTTGCTCCGTCTGTTACAGAGAATGTTACCAATGAAGTTCCAAGTCTTAATGGAGTATGACCAACCAAAGCAAAATTTTCAGCATCGTATTCAACCCACGTAGGTTTAGATTTCAACGTGATAATTGGTTCATCTTCGGCATCGACAACAATGTCTTTTGGAAGAGGGATAGTAAAATCAATTCCTTGTTTCAAGAAAATTGTATCGTTATAAGACGATTTAGGACTTTCGTTTACAAAAGTGCAAGCTGTACCATTCCACAACTCAAACATTGACTGCCCGACTTCGGAATTATTTAAAAACTTTCCACGTACAAAATCCCAATCATCGGCATAACGAGCAAAGACATCACTTCCAACTCCTTTAGCATAAAAAGGAACCAACTGATTTGAGTGGTCACCAGAATAATACTTTATACCTGGAAGATTTCCTACACCATTATCTTTTACTTGCCAATGATTCAATAAGATAGAATCTTGTCCAAAAGTTTCATCAGCTACAAGACCAGTTTCATGATCGGCAGTAACAATCAGTAAAGTTTCATCCCAACTACTATATTTTTCTATCCACGCAATTACCGAATCAACAGTTTGATTGAATTCCATTTGTTCCTCTATATGGCGACCTATTTGATTCTTGTGACCAGCATTATCAACCATATCACCTTCAATCATCAAGAAAAATCCATTCCCATTATCATTTTTCGACAAACAATTTATAGCAGTACGACCAATTTGCCACAACTTCGGCATTCCAGCATTCCAATCGTCAAAATGAACCTCATCAACATTTATCCCCGTACGATAAAACTGCATAGAACTTTCAACTGGCATAACGGCAAATAGACGTTTTGGAACATCATCAGTTGAAAGATACGAAACCAATCCCGCACTATCCTCAACAAATGTCCATGGGTCTGGTTGTCCATCGCCATCAATATCACGGACTTGTGACCAACCAGAAATTGAAGAAACATTGAAATTTGTTGCTCCTGCACGAAGACCATCAAGCATTTCTTTTCCTCCAATAGATGAATAATTTGGTTGTGCTTTTGGTTGTGCATTTTTATCAAATTCTGGGTGATTCGCACCTATCACAACATCTGCATTTGATTCAATAATTACCTGTCGTGACAATGCCTCACTTTCCAAACGATCAATATTATTGGTGAAAAAAGCACCTGGAGTTGCGTCATTAAAAGGAGCATTCGTAGCAACTCCAGCCGATTTCCCCAACTCCTTTGCATAACGAGCAATTGATTTAACTGCATTTTTTTCTAAATCAACCCCAAGACAATAATAATACGTTTTTTTACCTGAAGCTATTGCAGTTCCCGATGCCCCAGAACACGTTGCATTATTTCTTTTCCAAAAGTAATCCTTCCCCGTCCAAGCTAAACGCGACTCGTACGTATTGTTCCAAGAAACAAGATTATTAACATTACCCGACAAAACAGATGCGTGAGTACAATTCCACATTTGAACAGGAAAATCCTCATAAGAAGCCTTCTTACCCGTATAATAATCTGTCATTTGTATAGGAGCAAGACCACATCCATCATTTATCATAAGTATGATATTCTTTGGAACCTTTTGTTCGTTTGGCATCATACGGAAAATTGTTTGAGCAATTTCAGTGTTGCTTATATAACTTCCTAAAACAAAGTCTGTTTCGTCAATATAATTCCTCAAAATTTCAGTTCCATTACCTTTTGCAAACAAAGGTGTTAAGAGATTTGTCGCGTGTTCACTATTATACTGAATATCCTCGGAATATTCTGAAAGATAATTGTTTACAGGCTTCGTCTTGTCAAAACTTTTACTTGTTAAATAGCCTTGTTCGTATGTCCCAACAACAAAAACAGATGTTTCTTCCCAGCTACTATTTTGTTCTATCCACGAATAAACTGTTTGAATGTACGACTCAAGATTGTGCATAGCCGTTTTTGTAGCCTCAATATCTTGCTCTTCTGCAGCTTGAGCAACATCGGAAAATTCAGACACAAATAAAAAACCTTTTTCGTTTGCTGAAAGTGCATTTAAACTTTTGATTGCAAGCGAATTATATTCTTCTTGCGAAATAATTTCGCTACCATAAAAAATCTTCTTTTCAATTGTTACTGGAAAATTTTGTACTGACGAAACAAACTGCCAATTATCATTCTGTAAGTCATAGAAATTTGAAGTAATGACTACATCAATATCCTTTTGCAATAATTGGTCAAAAAACAAATTATCATAGTCATCAAACGTGTTTGCAACTTTTTTGTGGCTTACAAACGGTATCACAGCATTGTCATCTGAAATGTCTCCATTTGTTGCAATACCAGTAGATTTACCTTTTGCAATAGCACGTTCAAGAATTGTTTCCAATTCTTTGTCTTCTATATCATAACTCACTGCATCAAGAGCGGGTTTCACGCCAGTTGCTAAAGCAGAACCAGCGGTAATTTTACTCATTGGTAGATTGTCGGCATAGTCAAATTCTTGCCACACGCGACGAACGTGATAATCTCCGCGAGCATATTCCACATCAATATCTCCTTCGAGTGATTTCCAATATGTTGGATAGTTACAAACTGCATAATTTACATCAAAATTAGAAAACACCGATTTTGGATTGTTTGTAACAATTTGTGCATGATTATAACCCATTCCATCAACCATCACCAAAATGATGTTTTTAGATTGAGCAAACAATGAAAAAGCGAAAAACAATGGCAATAAAAAAGCTACTATTCTCTTCATAGTTTTTATAATTTTTAGTCTGCGAAGTTACAAAAAATTAGATAACTCCAATTAAGTTGAATCTAACGATTGATAACTGGCACTTGATGACAAAAATTCAACCAACTGTATAATCTTTACTTATACGATTCCCTTAAAATCGCAACAATTTCGCCATGAGTAAGAGGTTCTATATCTTGCGATGTCAACCGACTCATAACTGTAATTGCATTTTCTGCCATTGCATCAAATTCTTCTGGCTTAATACCATAATCTGACATTTTTAACCCGTCAACATTACATTTTTGTTGTAAGTTTTCTAGGGCAATAATGAAATCCTCTGGTTTCGTTGCATTTGACAAACCCATCAATTTTGCCATATTTATGAATCTTTCATTAGCAACACCTTTCTTAATAATTGCTGAAAAATAAGCTTTACTAATCATAATTAGTCCTGCACCATGAGGAAGTTCCTCGTGATACGCACTCAAAGCATGTTCAATGCTATGTTCGGCAGTACAAGTACTTGCCACCATAGAATATCCCGAAAGCATTGAAGCAAAAGACATTTTAGCACGAGCATCTATATCATTACCATCTTCACAAACTTTTGGTAAATTCTCTGATATTAGCGCAATTGCATGAGTTTGAACCATTTCACTCATAATGTTCCTTGATTTACAAATATGACCTTCCAATGAGTGAAAAATTGCATCAAAACCTTGGTATGCTGTATATTTTTGAGGAACACTTATGGTAAGTTGTGGGTCAATAATAGCATATTGAGCGAAACTACTAAAGATTCCCATTTTTTCGTTGTTTTGCAAATTGGTAATAACACCTACCGCGTCAACTTCGGAACCCGTACCTGATGTAGTTGGAATTGCAATCCAAGGAAGTGGTTCAGCCAATCGAGGCTTTGCCTTGCCAGAACCACCTACAGCATAATCCCACAAATCTCCACGATTTGTAGCATTCATCGCCATCACCTTTGCTGCGTCCAACACACTACCACCACCAAGAGCAACAATAAAATCACAATCCTTCTCTTGAGCAAATGTAGCACCTTCTTCTACTGTTTCTTTATGTGGATTTGCTTGTACTTTGTCAAAAATTTCGAACGAAACATTCGCCATTTTTAGCTCGTTCAAACACGAATCAAGATAACCATTACTTCGAGTTGAATTTCCATTACTAATGACCACCATTGCTTTCTTGCCAGGCATTTGTAACGTATGCAACAAATTGATTTTCCCAGCACCAAAAAGAACTTTAGTTGAAGTTAAAAAATTATAACTTACACTTGTATCTATATAGTTTGTATTCATAAAAAAATTTTAATTATCAAGAATTTAATTGAGAAATTACGCTGTGTATGCTGTTGTGTAAATTGCTGATAGCCAATTTAATTTGCCACTTTGATTTATCTCTTTCTCCAACACAATTCGATATTGCGCGAAGATGTATAAAAGGAATATTTTCTTTAATGCAAACATAGTGAACGTATGCACCTTCCATAGATTCTATACTTGGTTGAAACGTGTTGAGCAAGAATGATTTCCTATCATTATTTGAAGTAATTGTTTGAGATGTAACACCAATAACTTTAGGAAAATCCGATATATCATTATTTGGAGCAACAAGTTGACCTTCAACAAAAGGAATTTTATGAGAACTTAATAAACCCATTTCAAAACCAGTCTTCCATTTGTTTTGTTCAAAAACACCAAAATCAGCAAAATTTTCTATCATAACATTCACAACCTCACCAAGTTGCAACGTGTTGTCAAATGAACCACAAATTCCACCATGAATAACAAAATCTGGTTTATTCGTAGCACAATATTTCGTAAGAGAATACATTGTAGAAAAACCACCAATACCAGAAACAAGCACATCAACATTAGAATGTAAAGACTCAAAATGTTGTGCTTCTAATGCAGATGGAAAAACGACAACAATTTTCATATTTCTTCAGTTTTTCGTGGTTGACAAAACAAAATTACCGCACCAAACAAACCAAAAAGTGACTGTCCAGCCGCAGTATCGAGAGTATCTTCAGTAAAAAAAGAAACTATCACTATAACGAACCAAGCAATTGTAAGTGGAGTCCAAATGTTTTTGGAAGAAACAACTAACCCTATCAAAGCAATAACAAAAAGTAATAATCCAGCAAAACCACAAAGGACACCAATAAACATATATTCATTATGAGGGAAACATTTGTGTTCTTCTGAAAGTTGATTGTTAGATTGCGCATAAATCAAATCCATTTCGCATTTTATGTTACAACCAACACCTATTAAAGGATTGTTTTTCATTACCTTCCATGCACAAGAAACAAATTCCGCGCGTTGTGTTATAGAATGTCCATTAGGATTGCCACCATTGGAATAGTGATAAATTTCCCAAAAAATTTCATAAACACGCTTAATGGGATTTGAATTAGAAAGGAAACGATAATTTGTAAATCCTTTCTTTATTGCATCAATATCCTCATTCGTCAATGTTTCAAACGCCTTTGCATCTTTTCGAAGATTTTTAGATGTCAAATATCGACACAAAGTGTAAAAATACATATTCCCATTTTGGTCAACTTCCCAAACAGAACTTCCAGTACGATTTTGCCAGCTTTCTTCCAACTCTTCTTGACAAACATAAATACCAACTTGATGTCCATTTTCAACTTGAGTTGTAATGCTATGTTGGTACGAATTCCCTTTTTCTGTAAATTGTTCTAATTCGGCTATTGAAACCTCATCTGGTTGCAAAAAATAACGTGCTTCTGAATATAGAATTATCGCTATGAAACATACTCCAAAAGCAATAATAGAAACCCCTATGATTGTATGAATTTTTTTCTTACTACTCCACATTTGTTGTATCACAAACCAAAGAGTTAAAATTCCTAATACAATATACGCCGTAAAACATTTCATAATCAAAACGAAACATAGTAACCAAACCATTGTAATCCAAAGGAATACTCTTTCTTGTTTGCTGATAGGGAAAGCCTTATAAAACAAATAATATACACAAACAACTATTGCACATAAAACAAAAAGAGCAAGTCGAATATATGATATACGTGGACTAATTTCTCTAAAGTTTTCTACGTCATTATGTGCAATAATAAAATTAGCAAAACAATACAAAGAATTAATAAATATTGAAATAACAAAAAATATCAATATCGTATGAAATTGCTGTTGTGATAAAGGTTTCTTAGAAGCAATAACAAAAGAAAAGATAAATAACGGCAAATATTTAACTATATACGAAACTGCTATTTCATTTGGCAATTGGATTATCATTCTTCCAATAATAAGAAATGGGATAAGGACGAAAAATCCAGCGGTTGAATTTTCAGCAATAGTTGTTAATTTTTCTTTATAATTGCCATCAAATACCCAATATGTTGCTAAAAGAATGGCAGAAAGAGTAATAAGAAAATTCCCCCAAAAGCACGATGCACAAGCATAAGCCAGTATTACAAAATAGATAGTATTAGAATATTTTCTAAAAACTGATAGCATAAAGCTTTGAATAAGAACCGCTAAACTCTTTCGTATATTTCAAACGTATAATCGTATTCATTTTTTTCATCTGCACAATGATGTTCTTCGGAAATTAATTTCCACTGCTTTGCATCAATCTCAGGGAAAAAAGCATCTCCATCAAATGAATGATGTACTCTTGTAACGTATAATTTGTCAACAAATTGTATTGCCGTTTTATAAACCTGTTCTCCTCCTATTATAAAAGCTTCTGTTTCATTCTCAACCTTTGAAATAGCAGACTCAATAGAAGATGCTAAAATTCCACCTTCGGGCAATTCATATTCTTGATTCCGAGAGATTACTATTGATGTCCTATTTGGCAACAAACATTTCCCAAGAGACTCAAATGTCTTTCTGCCCATTATTATATGGTGTCCTGTCGTTGTACGTTTAAAAAATTGCATATCACCCGACAAATGCCACAAAAGAGCATTGTCTTTACCAATTACATTATTTTCCGAAATAGCGACAATAATAGATAGTTTCATAATTCCGAGAAGAAAAGATTGTTAATCTTCATTTTTTAAAATTGTAATTATATCTCTAATTGTAATTAAGCGAATTACAAATGCAAATATATAACCTACGACACACAAAACAAGGACACTCCAAATCCAATTACTACAAATTTTCTCTTTTAAGAAAATGAATAAAAATACGTTAACTAAAATGAATATCAACATTTTAACAATTTCCTTCCAAGGAATATTGAACTTAAAATACTTGATAGACAAAACTATTTGAATTATACCAGTCAAAAATTGCGTAATAACAGAAACTACCGCAGCTCCCAACGCGCCATAGCGAGGAATAAAAATAATATTAAAGACTATATTAAAAACCATACCACAAGCAGCCATTATATTCATCACTTTCATACTATTGTTTGCCGTAAGAAGCGTTCCAAAAATGTATGATGACGAAATTGGGATAAATCCTATTATAAGTACTGTAAATATTTTTGATGATTCCTCCACACTTGACTCGTACATTAAATTCATCAACTCAAAACTATATGATACACAAGCAATAACAAATGTTATTACAGGAACTATCAAAATTAAAAATGAAAATTTTGTGAATTGGCCAAGGGGTTCTTTGTCTTTTAGTATTTTTGCAAACATCGGTAACAAAAGCGTCGCGAACAAATAAGCAAACATACTTACTGCATCTAAAATTCTATACGACTGTGCATAAATTCCTGCTTGTTCCGCCCCATTGGGCAACAACTGCTCTATCATTACCATATCTACACGAGTGTAAAGACTCATTAAAAGTGATAGTAATGCGAACGGATATGTTTTTTTCACTATTTCCCATAAAAAAGAAATATCAAATGTGAATGTGAATTTCTTTGCCTTATGCAGAACAATACAAAATGCTGCTATACAAGGGATTAAATACGATATAGTTTGTGCATATACAAACCATTCTATTTTAAAATCATCTCGCTTAGTCAGCAATAAATAGCCACAAACACAAATCATCAACAATCTGTCGCTTACCGAAATGCAACTATCCGTTTTGTACATATACGTCCCCGATATATTTGACCGCAAATACAATAAAAAAGACAACAAAAATTGGTTTATTGCCAACACACCAAATATTTTGAATTGTTCCAACGAAAAATCCATTGTATATCCAACAATTCCTAAAACAATACAATAAATCACACCCAACAAAAATTTCAAGACAACCATACTTGAAAAATAACGCGGCAACAGTTCGTTATTTTGTGCGATACTACGATTGTTGAAATTTGCGATTCCTAAATCAAGAATTATGTTGAAAATAATTGAAAGGCTGAACATTGCGGCATACAAACCATATATTTCGGTGCCAACAACATTCTGAACAGTCCGATCAATACCAAAAATGTAAAATGGTTTGACCAATAAGTTCAAAAACAATAGTAAAATGAGATTTGTTACAAATGTTTTTCTCATCTCAAAATAATTACAAGAGCAAAAATAAGACGAAAATCAATGTGTAACTTGCAAATTCGATAAATTGTTTACCTTTATGCCAAATTTAATACGCGAAAAAATGGCAAAGGTTTTAATCATTGGTGCTGGCGGTGTAAGTCAGGTAGTTACGTTTAAATGTGCTCAATATCCAGAAGTTTTTTCTGATATTATGTTGGCAAGTCGTACTAAATCAAAGTGCGACAAAATTGCTTCTATCGTAGAAGAAAAACTTGGTAGAAAAATCCAAACTGCTCAAATTGATGCGGAAGATGTTCCCGCTTTGGTTCAGTTAATAAAATCATTCCAACCAAAATTGGTCATAAACGTGGCTCTTCCATATCAAGATTTATGTATTATGGATGCTTGCTTAGAAGCTGGTGTAAACTATATGGATACAGCTAATTACGAACCTAAAGACGTGGCAAAATTTGAATATAGTTGGCAATGGGCTTATCAAGATAAATTCAAAGAAAAAGGATTGACTGCAATTCTTGGTTGCGGTTTCGACCCAGGACAAAGCCAAGTTTATACAGCATATTTAGCAAAACATTATTTTGACGAAATTCATTATTTGGACATTGTTGACTGCAACGGTGGTGACCATGGTAAAGCATTTGCAACTAACTTCAATCCAGAAATCAACATTCGCGAAATAACTCAAAAAGGTCGTTATTGGAAAGAAGGCAAATGGATTGAAACCGAGCCACAAGAAATTATGTTCAAATTGACATATCCAAATATTGGCGTTCGCAATTCATATTTGATGTATCACGAAGAGTTGGAATCGCTTGTGAAGAATTTTCCTACAATAAAACAAGCCCGTTTCTTTATGACTTTTGGCGATGAATATCTAACACATCTTCGTGTAATTCAAGACATTGGAATGGCAAGTATCAAACCTATTATGTATAAAGGAGTGGAAATTGTTCCTCTTCAATTCTTGAAAGAAACATTACCTGCCCCTGAAACTCTTGGCGAAAATTACACAGGCGAAACTTCAATCGGTTGTCGTGCAAAAGGTATCAAAGACGGAAAAGAAAAGACTGTTTACATTTGGAACAACTGTAGCCATCAAGCTGCTTACAAAGAAACTGGCGCCCAAGGTGTTTCCTATACAACTGGCGTTCCAGCAATGACAGGAGCAATGATGTTCTTAACTGGCAAATGGTCTGGCGCAGGCGTATTCAACGTAGAAGAATTTGATCCAGATCCATTTATGGAAGTTATTGGTAAACACGGGCTTCCTTTTGAAGTTAAAGAAGATATTGACTTAGAATTGACGTACTAATAATTGTATGTTCTTTTACAAAAATGCGAAGGTTTTGTGTAAATAAGTAAGTATAAAGCACTATGAAAGAAATAATTATTTGGAATGACAATTCATTATTGGATATTTTAATTTCTTTAATAATTATTGTCGTTGGTATTTTTGTTGCGAAGTTAATTTATCTAATTTTTACAAAAGTTTTTGGCAAACTTGCCGCAAAAACTGAATCGACATTAGATGACTTGTTAGTTGACAAATTCCGAGCTCCATTTATATTCGCTGCCATTATTGCATGTATTTGGTTCGCTTTCAAACGCCTAAATATGCCAGAAAATGCAATTAGTGCAATGCACAAAATTTATACTGTCCTCATTGCCCTAACCTTTACATGGGCGTTTGCTCGTTTAATAACGAGTATATTACAGAGTATTTTCGACAAAATTGGAGAAAAAAACGACAAAAAAATAGATGGTAATATGGCCAATATGTTACAACGTATTGCTACGTATGTGACATGGGCTTTAGGTATTTTAGTCGCAATGCACAATGTGGGTATTGAGATTGGGACCCTCATTGCTGGACTTGGTATTGGTGGTGTTGCAGTCGCCTTGGCTGCTCAAGATACTGTAAAAAATTTATTCGGTGGTTTTGTGTTATTTTTTGATAGACCATTTTCATTGGGAGATCGCATAAAATTCAACGGCATTGACGGATTTGTGATGCATATTGGCTTGCGAAGCCTTCGTATTAAAACCTTCGACAATAGAATTGTTACAATCCCTAATTCCAATGTCGTTGACAACGCTATAGAAAACATTAACTCCGAACCTTCTACAAGAATTGTTTTAAAACTTGGCTTGACCTACGATACAACTCCTGAAAAAATGGATTTGGCAATGAAGCTCTTAAAAGAAATGCCTCAACGTATTCAAAACATAGAAGAAACTGTTACCGTAAGTTTCATGGAATACAACGACTTTGCTATGACACTGACGTTTATTTATTTCATAAAAAAAGAAGGCAACTACTATGATACACAAACAGAAGTAAATATGGACATTCTTCGTAATTTTAACGAAAATGGCCTTGAATTCGCATTCCCAACTCATACTGTTTACACTAAAGAAGCTTAAATGAAAAGACTCTTCTCTTTTTGCTTGTGTTTCATCAGTTATTTTTGTTTTTCTCAAGAACTGATTTTAAATGAAATTGTCGCAAAAAATGGTATTTCATACATTGCATCTAACGAAAAATCTCCAGATTGGATTGAGTTAAAAAACATCTCAACCTCAACAATAAATTTAAGTGACTATAGTTTGGTGCGTAAAAGTAATCCAAACGTGGTGTGGAACCTTCCACAACAAACACTTGGCAAGGGAGAACTTTTAGTTTTGGAAGCGCGAGACGATGCATTTGTTTCTCAATGGGCTTCTATTGTTGACTATGGAGACTATTTTTCATACAAAGTTCCAAATTATCAAATAAATTCTTGGACAACAACTTCGTTTGACGATTCAGAGTGGCAAACTGGGAAAACGCCTATTGGTTATGGTGAATCCGACATTGTTACATCAACGCCTAATGCACGTTCCGTTCTTATACGTAAATCATTTAATGTCAAGCATATTGACGATATTCAACAAGCAATTTTACACATGGATTGTGATGATGGTTTTATTGCATACATCAACGGTGTTGAAGTGGCACGCTCCAATATGGAAAGTAATTGGTACGATGCTTTTGCAACAACATATACAGATGGGATTATTAAAGATGGTCAAATCCCACCATCGTACAAAATCAGCAATCCATCTTCTGTTTTCGTAGAAGGAGAAAATCTTCTGGCAATTCAAATTCACAATTGCAACGCAACGTCAAGCGACTTAATTGCAATTCCTATCTTGAGTTTAGGATACTCCTCTATTTGGAACGATGTTGCATCCGTTTCAAAATATATTTCTTTAACAGCAGGCTGTACATTTTCATTAAATACCAATGATGAAACATTATATTTGAGGAAAAATGACAAAATCGTTGATAGTGTTGAATGGAAAAATTTACCTTCAGACGTTTCAATTGGAAGAGCAGTTGTTGATTATAAATCAACATATTACTATAGTGAACCTACACCAAAACTTGAAAACACAACGCAAGCATTCGTTGCAAAAACTCTTGATAAACCAAAACTATCGCAAGAAGGAAAACTATTTAAAACAAAATTTACCGTAAACGCATATACCAGCGAATCAAAATCGGAAATTAGATATACAACAGATGGCTCTATTCCAACGGAATCTTCGCCTCTTTGGGAAGAAGAAATGACCATTTCAAAATCAACAAATTTGCGAATTCGCTCGTTTCGAACAGGATACATACCAAGTGAAGTTCGCACTGCATCGTATGTATATGTTTCTCACGTGCCAACATTACCAACGGCATCAATTACAGCAAATTATGACGATTTTTTTGGATACAGAACAGGTATTTATGTTGAAGGACCTTACGCAGAAGTCGAAGAACCTCATTTTGGAGCAAACTACTGGGAAGATTGGGAGAAACAAGTACATTTTGATTATTTTGATGAAGAAGGTCAACTTGTTGTTTCACAAGACGTTGGTTGTAAAATCGGCGGAAACTGGAGTCGTACTCAACCGCAAAAAACGCTTAAAATATATGCACGCGACCAATATGGGAAAGATGAAATTGACTACCAATTTTTTAAAGACAAACCTATTCCCTCATTCCACATGATTTTACTTCGCAATAGTGGAAACGACTTTAACAACACGCAAATGCGCGATGGCGTAATTTCTGTGTTGGCAAAGGAAATGGATATTGATAGACAAGCATATCAACCTGCCGTTGTTTACATCAATGGCGAATATTATGGGATTCAGAATGTTCGAGAAAAACAAAATAAGCACTATGTTGCTGAAAATTATGGCTACAATAAGGAAGATATAGACGTTGTGAAAAATGGCGGTTGGGGTGGCAACGAACTTGTAGATGGCAATACCACCGATTTTAGGAAAATGAGAAATTTTATGGAAAGTTCTAATTTGTCAATCCCCGAAAATTATGAGACGGCAAAAAAATACGTTGACATTCCAAATTTTATTGACTACAATGTTTTGGAAATGTATGTGGTTAACGAAGATTGGCCAGGAAATAATATTGCATATTGGCATAATAGAGAATTAAATACACCATGGCGTTATTTGCTGTTTGATGCTGATTTTGGATTGGGAATTTGGGACGTAGAGGAAAAGGTGAATAAAAATATGCTAAAATGGTGTACAACAGTTGGTTCTGATGATTATGCAACTGCAGATTGGTCAACAGTAATTCTTCGACAATTATTACAAAATGAGGATTTTACACGTGATTTTTTAAATGCTACCGCCGATAGATTGAACACAACCTTGTCGCCTTCTCACATTCGGGAAGTAATAGATTCTGTATATGATTTAATTTCCGATGAAATGTACTATCACAAAAAGAAATGGGGCGATAATTGGCAAGATGGTTGGTTAGACCAAATGCGACAATTTGGGCAACGTCGTGCTGAAATTATGAGGTCTCAAACAGAAGATTTCTTTGCAACAAATGGTAGCTACACGCTCTCCCTCACAATTTCAGAGAAAAAAGCAGGAAAAATCCATTTGAATACAATAGATGTTTCAACATTCCCATGGTCAGGGAAATATTTCAAAAACAACACCATCTTTTTGACTGCAATTCCAAATCCAGGATATGAATTTGTTCGTTGGGAAGGTTCGGTTTCCTTAGAGGAACAATCAATTGAGATAACTACAGATCAGGCAACAAATTTAACTGCAATTTTCAACTATGTTGGCAACGAGCCAAACGTAATTATTAGCGAAATTTATTATCATACCTTCCAAAAAGACGAAACAGAATGGATAGAAATTTTTAATAACAGCGCTAACGAAGTCAATCTTTCTAATTGGTCTATTACGTTTGATCGTTACAATCAAACATTCAGAATTCCAAAAGGAACTAAAATGAGCGGGTATGAATTTTTGATTTTTGCCAACGATGCACAAACATTCTGCAAGACGCATCCCTATATCGATACAACCGAAGATCGTGTCCGTGTCATAAATAATTTCAATATTGATTTTCCAAAAGATTTTGCGACAATAACATTACGAGACGCAAATGGTTGCACGATTGACAAAGCCTATTATTCCGAAAAATCGTCCAATGCACAAAAAGCCGATGGATATGGATATTCTTGCAAGATTATAGATTTTGATTCCGATGAAAAAAGATGGTTTGCGATGGCACGAGGCGGTATGCCCACGTATTTTGACTATTTCCCAGAGTCAATGGGAATACACTGGCCAATTATTACCGAAATAAATTATGCATCTGGGAAAACTGCAGATGCTGGCGATTGGATTGAGATATACAATCCTAACGAGAATATTGATTTTTTATTAAATGATTGGATGATAAAGGATAAGAATGGTAAGATATCGGTGATTTACGAACCAATACTTTTGTCGGCACATAGTTATGTAGTATTTGCTGATAATCTAGAAAAATTTCATTCCATCTATCCAAATGTTGAATGTTATCAACTTGATTTGTCACTAAACAATTACATTGATGCCATTGAATTATATAATCCATACGAATTCTTAATAGATAAAGTTGACTACTCAATGTTTGACGCATCATGGACAAAATCGGCATTTGAAACAGGAAAAACATTATCCCTTACCAATCTCCTATCGGATAATTCAAAAGGAGAAAATTGGCGAGCAAGTTCTAATTTAGGGACTCCAGGTAAAGAAAATACTTTCATAAGTGCTATAAACGATACGGAAATACTTAAAGTTGCGGTTTATCCAAATCCATGTAAAGATTTTATTTTCATAAAATTAGATGATAATTATATTTATACAATAATTTCTTCAACTGGACAAATTATATTGCAAGGGAACGCAATGTTGAATGACAAAATTGACATTCATTCTCTATCATTGGGAACATATTTGCTTGTTGTTCAGCAAAATGGGAAAAGATATTTCTCAACCATCGTAAAAAAATAAGAGAACTATATCAACGAGTAAATTAACCTCTTAGAAAGTCATCGTTCTTACACAATCAACATCATGTTGAATAGCTTTTTTAAGAGCGTCAAGGGATTCAAATTTTTGTTCATCACGAAGACGAAAAACAAACGAAACTTGCAATGTTTCATTGTATAAATCTCTCTGAAAATCAATTAGGTGAACCTCTATAGAGGTTTTGTTATTTTCTGAAACTGTTGGTTTATTTCCAATATTTATAACTGCTTTGTACTTTTTATTATCTATTATTGAATAACCAGCATAAACGCCATTTGCGGGAATCGTTTTGTATTCTGTTTCTATCTGAATATTTGCAGTTGGGAAACCAATAGTCCGTCCTATTTGTGAACCATGAATTATAGAGCCTTGTATAAAATAATTATACGACAAATATTTGTTTGCTTTTTCAATATTGCCTTCGCCTAAAAAACGACGAATTTTTGTAGAACTTACTGCATCTGAATTAAAAGAAAAAGCATTGATTTCCTCCACTTCAAAATTATATACGCGTCCAAATTGTTTCATCAAATCAAAAGTTCCCAAACCATTTTTTCCATATTTATGATCGTACCCAATCACTATTTTCTTTGCTTTCAAACCATCAACCAAAATAGTTCGGATATACTCTTCTGGTGACAAACTAGCGAATTCCTTTGAAAAAGGCAATACAACACAAACGTCCAATCCTGTTTGTTCTAATAAATGTAGTTTCTCTTCTATCGTTGTAAGAGTAGAAAATCCATCAGTTTTCCCGAAAAATACACGAGGATGAGGCCAAAATGTCAGTAATACCGATTCTCCATTGCATTGTTTTTTTGATTCTTCAAGTTGCTTCAAAATAGCTCTATGTCCAGCATGAACGCCATCGAACATACCAATTGTAACAACTGGATTTTTAGCTGAAACATCTGCTATGGAATGATACACTTTCATACGCGCAAAATTATTGAAAAACCAACAATTTGTTGAAGTTTTATTACTTCGTTTTTGAAGAATGTTCAAATTGCCAATTTTCAAAGAAATTTTTAAGATTTGCGATTACCTCATCGTGATATTTATATGTTTTACTATTGCCCCAGCCATGCTTTCCTTCGGGAAAGATTACCGTTCTAAAGTTTTTTGATTCATCATTTTTTGTTGCATTGTACTCATAGAGTAACGTATTGGTTTTGGGAACAACATTGTCATCGTTTGAAACAAAAATTATTGTTGATGGTATATTTTTGGGTATTTGTTTTTCAAGAGAATATTTTTGAATCATTTTTTCTGACGGATTGTTGCCCAACAAATGATGACGACTGCCCAAATGAGTAAAAGAAGAATCCATAGTAATTACTGGATAAAATAATATTTGAAATGCTGGTCGCAAATTTTTTGAAGAATATCTTGTATATGTTGCTGCCAAATGTCCACCTGCCGAAAACCCAGCAATACCTATTTGATGAGGATCTATATGATATTTTTTTGCGTTTGATTTTACATGTTTCATTGCAGTTTCAACACTTGCAAAAGGGATTTTAGGATTACCATTGGGCAACTGATAATTTACCACTATCCAAGCCACACCCATTTGATTGATTTCTTCTGCCCAACCTTTACCTTCGTGTTCGTCACAAACTGTTTCATAACCTCCTCCAGGACAACACAATACGGCCATTCCATTTGAGTTCTCTGGAAGAAAAATAGTGTACGAAACATCGTCAAGTTTAACTGTTTCTTGTGCTTTTATTATTGAAAAAATCAATACACAAGTTAGAATTCCAATTATCTTTTTCATATTGCTTTAAATTTTGTAAAATTACAATTTTGAGGGAATAAAAAAAATTGAAAATCTGAATAAGAAATTCATAGAGAGAATAGTGATTTATTTTGAGAAATAGTACATTTGCGACATATAAAGAATACAAATATGAAACGAGTTGCTATTGTAGGTTATGGAAACATTGGAAAATATGTTTTAGAAGCCTTAGAAGTTGCACCAGATTTTGAAATCGCTGGTGTTGTTCGTCGTTCAACCTCGGGAGAAAATCCATTAGAATTAACTCCTTATAAAGTTGTTTCTGACATTAAAGAATTAGGGAAAGTTGATGTTGCAATTTTGGCAACACCTAGTCGTAGTGTTGAGGAAAATGCGAAGAAATACCTCGCTATGGGAATCAACACAGTTGATAGTTTTGATATTCACGGAAGTATTTGGGATTTACACGAAACACTTGACAAAGTTGCCATAGAGCATAGTGCTGTATCAATCATTTCAGCAGGCTGGGATCCAGGAAGTGATTCAATAATTAGAGCTTTGTTCCAAGCTATGTCGCCAAAAGGACTTACATGGACAAACTTTGGACCAGGTATGAGTATGGGGCATTCCGTTGTAGCTCGTTCTAAAAAAGGAGTAAAGAATGCTTTGTCAATGACAATGCCTCAAGGAGCTGGAATTCATAGTCGTTTGGTTTATGTTGAGTTGGAAGAAGGTTTTACCGCACAACAAGTTTATGATGAATTGAAAGCAGATGACTATTTTGCACACGATGAATTGCATGTAATTCCAGTTGAAAGTGTTGACGATTGTCGCGATATGGGACATGGCGTTTTATTGGAAAGAAAAGGAGTTTCGGGAAAAACACAAAATCAGCGCTTTAAATTTGAAATGACCATTAACAACCCTGCCCTGACAGCACAAATTTTAGTTGCATCAGCACGAGCAACCTTCAAGCAAATACCTGGAGCTTACACATTACCTGAAGTTCCAGTAATGGACTTACTTTATGGAGAGAAAGAACAATTGATTCGTTCGTTAGTGTAACCGATTCTTTCCTTACTTCAAAGAGTGATTACACAAACTATACAAAAGAGCGAGAAATGGTTATTTCTTGCTCTTTTTCTATTTAACTCATCTCTGTTTTTTACTATTTTCACATCCCCTATTTGAATATAACTCGTTCCCAAAAACAATGTTTTTCCCTTTTGTATTTTTACTTCTAAATTTATATTATTACCTTTGTCCACCTTTGAATGTATTGGTATGAAAGTCTTAAAATTTGGTGGTACTTCGGTAAAAAATGCCGAAAACATTTCGAAAACAATTGCGATAATTAAGGAAAATCTCGCAAAAGAAGAATTAGTTGTTGTAGTTTCTGCTCTTGGCGGAATTACAAATATGTTAGTTGAATGCTCTGCAAAAGCTGTTGCTGGCGACACCTCTTTCACCGATACATTGACCGAAATCAAAAATCGTCATTTTGAAACAATCAATGGTTTGCTTTCTGGCAATTACAAAGACGATTGCGAAAAACACATTGAAACTATTCTTGACGAATTGAAAGGCATTTTGACGGGAATTTCTCTTATTCGCGAACTAACCCCTCGCTCCGTTGACTTGGTTTCGAGTGTTGGCGAACGCATGTCGGCATACATCATCGCAAAAACTATTGCACAAAGTGGTGTTGATTGCGAATTTCTTGATGCTCGTACGGTTATTAAAACAGACAAAACATTTGGTGCAGCAAAAGTAGATTTTGCAAAAACCGACGAATTAATTCAAAAGAAAATTTTGAATACAAAAACGTTGTACATCGCAACTGGTTTCATTGCCAGCACCGAAGACGACGAAACAATAACACTTGGACGTGGCGGTTCCGATTATTCGGCAGCAATTTTTGCACGTGCCGTAAATGCTTCTATCCTTGAAATTTGGACTGACGTTGACGGTATGATGACTGCCGATCCACGCAAGGTAAAAAAAGCATATCCAGTAGAACATATCACATACGCCGAAGCAATGGAACTTTCGCACTTCGGAGCAAAAGTTCTTGAACCAAGAACTGTTATCCCAGCAATGTCAAAAAATATTCCCGTGATTATAAAAAATACATTTAACCCATCAGCAAAGGGAACGCTTATTACAAAAGAGAACGAAAATTCTCAACTACGCGTTCAAGGTATTTCATCGATTGACGAAGTAAGTTTAATTACCGTTCAAGGTAGCGGTATGATTGGCGAAGCAGGTATTTCAATGCGATTGTTCCGTGCAATTGCAAATGCTTCTATCAATGTAATTTTAATTACACAGTGTTCTTCAGAACATTCAATAACATTCGCCGTTCTTCCAAACGAAGCTCAAAAATCGGAAGATGCGTTGAATCAAGAATTTGAAAACGAACTAAAATCTGGTTTGATTGACTCTATTAAGGTTGAAAATAATCTTTCGATTATTGCTGCCGTTGGCGAGAATATGAAAAATATTCCTGGCGTTGCAAGCAAATTCTTCAACGCATTGAGCATCAATGGTATAAACGTGGTCGCAATAGCACAGGGCGCAAGCGAATTGAACATTTCGGTTGTTATCAACGAAAAAGATAAAATCAAGGCTCTCAACTCTTTGCACGAATCGTTCTTCCTTTCAAATACAACAACATTGAACGTATTTGTTGTCGGAACAGGAACAATCGGTGGTGAATTACTTCGCCAGGTTAATGCACAGCACGACACATTGGTTGATCAAAATAAAATCGACGTTAAAATTGTCGGTATATCGAATATCGATGGCTATTTGATTGATACGGAAGGTATTGACTTGAACAACTGGGAAGAACTAATCAAAACAAAAGGTTGCAAACCTGACCTTGACGCATACGTTGCAAAAATTAAGGAATTAAACTTGCGAAACAGTGTATATGTTGACAACACTGCAAGTTACGCTGTTGCCGACAAATACGAAGAAATGTTAGAAAAACACATTTCTGTGGTAACACCTAACAAAGTTGCCAACGCAAGTGATTACAAACGTTACCAAAACATTCACGCTTTGGCTGCAAAAACAGGAGCTCGTTTCTACTACGAAACCAATGTTGGAGCAGGTTTGCCAGTCATTAGCACATTGAAAGATTTAATTAAGAGTGGTGACGAAATCATTAAAATTGAGGCAATTCTTTCTGGTTCGTTGAACTTTATTTTCAGTAATTGTTCATCTTCGAAGGATTTTGCAACGACGGTTAAGGAAGCTCGTCAAAAAGGTTACACCGAGCCAGATCCGAAGATTGACTTAGCAGGTAAGGACGTTGCCCGCAAAATTTTGATTCTTTCACGTGAAATCGGTTGTACATTCAATTTGGAAGATGTTGCCGTTGAAAATTGCTTGTCCGAAGCAAGTCAAAACACAAACACAGTAGAAGAATTGTGGGATTCACTTGAAAAGAACGACAACGAAAAATACACGAAGTTGTTTGCCGAAGCGGAAAAATCAGGTAAACACCTTAAATATATTGCAACATACGAAAACGGCAAAGCAAGAACTGAAATCAAGGCTGTTGACGCTTCGCATCCATTCTACAATATTACAGGAAGCGACAATATCATTTCGTTCACAACAGCTCACTACCGCACCCAACCTTTGATTGTTATCGGTCCTGGTGCTGGTGCAGCCGTAACAGCTGCCGGTGTGTTCGCTGATATTATTCGTATTGCAAATTTCTAATAAAGTCGATGGGTTCATCGTCTTTGATGATTTAATGAAAACAAAATGTGACTTTGTCACGTTTTAACATATTTTCTTGAAATATGCTCATTTTCGTTGCTTTGTCTTTATCCATTGCTCTGCAAATATTTGCATCAATACTTGCAATTAGTCTTATAAAACGGACTCGTTTCAATATTGCGTGGATTTTACTATCAATTGCTTTCTCGTGCATGGCAATTCAACGAATTTCAGAGTTGATAAACATTTCTCAACTTGAACCCGAACAATATTCCGAATTGTCTATGTTTAGCACGTGGATGTCGGTTGCAATTTCGCTCTTCATTTTCATTAGCATTGCATTTATTAGAAAATTATTCAATTACATCCGAAAAATGGAAATGAAGGCGAAAGAAAATGAAAATAAGATTTTTTCTGCCATTGTAAAAACAGAAGAAACAGAGCGTCAAGCATTTGCCAAAGAACTCCACGATGGATTAGGTCCAATATTATCATCAATAAAAATGTCTTTTTCAACACTGAATAGAGATGTTGTTAATGATAACAATAAACAAATACTGCTAAAAACAAATTTTGCAATAGATGAAGCAATCATAACGATAAAAGAAATTTCCAATAAATTAAGCCCTCATATTTTGGCAAATTTCGGTTTGGAACGAGCAATTCATTCGTTTCTTGATACTGTGATGATTCATAAAAATGTTGCTGTAGATTTTCAATCAGATATTAAAAATGTTCGCTACGATTTTAATGTTGAGGCAGTAATGTATCGCGTTGTTTGTGAGTTGATTACGAATACACTCAAACATGCTCAAGCACAACATATTTCTATAAATCTTCATCAAGAAGACAAAATTTTATTGTTAAATTATACCGATGATGGCATTGGATTTGACATCAAAGAGATTTCATTCAAAGGAATGGGATTATCAAATATGGAATCGAGAGTCAAGTCTATCAACGGAACAATGGATGTTGAAAGTTCTCCAAACAATGGTGTAAAAGTATCTATTAGTGTTGCAATATGACAAATAAACTCAATATACATTTGGTTGATGACCATTCACTTTTTCGCGAAGGATTGAAATTTTTGCTTTCAACGTGCGATTTTGTTGGAGAAATTCAAGATTCGGAGAATGGGAAAATTTTTCTTGATAAACTCCAAACGTCAAAACCTGATATTGTATTGATGGATATTCAAATGCCTGAAATTGACGGAATTACAGCATCTCAAAAAGCATTGGAATTGTATCCAGATTTGAAAATTATTGCTCTTTCACTCTATGCCGAAGAAGAATACTATACAAAAATGATAGACGTAGGTGTTCGTGGATTTGTGCTAAAAAACTCTCAATTTGAAGACGTACAAAAGGCTATTTTAGAAGTTTCAGAAGGAAACAACTTCTTTTCTCCAGAAATTTTAGATAGAATTATCTCCAATATGTATCAAAAGAAATCGGAGAAACCTAATCTTGAACTTACAGAACGCGAAATAGAAGTGTTATACAACATTTGTAAAGGGTTATCAAACCAAGAGATTGCTGACACACTATTCATTAGCAAACGAACAGTAGATAAACATCGAGAAAATTTGCTACTCAAAACCAATGCTAAAAACACAGCTGGACTCGTTGTTTATGCCATAAAAAAAGGCATTTTTGAGATTTAAAGCATATCTATTTTTTTCATATCTTTCGCACAATTACTGACGTGTAAGGTATAAGCATTATGGTTTACGTATTTTTATTTATTTACACTATTATTTATGTGTTTTTATTCATTCCTATTTTTTGTATTGGAGCTATTTTCAATGCTAAAATGAGAGAGGGACTCATAGGAAGAATCAAACAACCTAAACAAATTAGAAAATTTGCAAAAAACTATTCAAACGAATCCGTTGTGTTCTTTCATAGTGCATCGGTTGGCGAATGGGAACAATCAATTCCAATTATAAAAAAACTAAAAGAAATTCATCCAGAGACAAAGATTCTTTCCTCGTTTTTTTCTCCATCGGGAATGAATCATGCAAAAAAAGACAATGTGGATTTATCAATATACCTTCCTTTTGATTTTTGCATAACAAACTATTGTTTTTTTAAGAAAATCAAACCAAAAGCGTGGGTTGTTTCTAAATACGACATTTGGCCAGGAATTTTGCTCGCTGCTCATTGGGCGAACATACCTGTCTTGTTGTGTTCTGCAGAATTAGCAAAAGATTCCATGCGATACAAAGGAATAAATGCTGCTGTTAATCGCCTGTTTTACAAATACATAACCTATATACTACCCGTTTCGGAAGACTACAAAGAACGATTCAAAAACATATTTCCTTTTGAAGATAGATTGGAAGTTGTTGGTGATGCACGCTATGACCAAATCATTGCAAAAGCCGAAAATGTAAAAAAACAACCAAACGTAGAATTATTTGAAAATCCTTTACCTATCACATTTATTGGAGGTAGTTTATGGCCAGCAGATGAGAAACATCTATTTCCTGCACTTCTTAGAGTTTACAAAGAACACGAAAACTTACAATTGGTGTTGGTTCCTCACGAATTGCACGAAGATCATTTACAAGCAATTGAAAAAGCATTTAACCAAGAAGGTGTTGACACTCAACGATATAGTGAATTCTCACAAACAAAATCACAAAAAACAACTTGCAGAGTTGCTATAATAAACACGATAGGAATGTTAGCCAAACTCTACAAAAATACTGATATAGCTTATGTTGGTGGAGCATTTTCTACTGGTGTTCACAATGTAGCAGAACCATCTGCATTTGCCAATCCAGTAATATATGGACCAAAACACATTAACTCGTTTGAAGCAATGCAATTGAAACAAGTTGCAGGTGGATTTCCTGTATCAAATGAAACAGAATGTTACAACATACTCACCAAATTGATTGATAATGAACAACTTAGAAGAGATGCAGGGCAAAAGAATCACGATTTTTTGTATGCAAGTAAAGGAGCATCAGACAAAATTGTGAAACACGTTTTGGAATTTCTATAAAGACATCTATTGTTGGTTATTCCTTCCTCCGTTATAATGAAAAATAGTGACAAAAAAATCAACAAACAAAAAAGGTCGCGAGTGCGACCTTTGATTATTTAACCAGTTGTTTTACAAATAATTAAAATGGCAATTTGCTATTATCGCCTTCCGATTTATATTCAGTCATTGGTTCGTTTACAAGACTATTAAGAACTTCTCTATTTTGAACATCTATTTGGTCCTGAGACATTTGTTGAGTCGCAGTTTTCCCAACTGTATTCAAAAAACGCATTTCACTCACAACAATTTCTGTACTATACTTTGTTTCATTGTTTTTGTCTTGATATTGAGAATAGTGTAGTTTCCCTTCAACGTACAATTGAGAACCTTTTCGTACATACATTTCAACATTTTTTGCTAATTGTCCCCACATAACAAGTCTATGCCATTCAGTATTTGAGGTTTTTTCTCCATTTTTTTGGAATGTTTCCGTCGTAGCAAGACTAACACGTGCAACTGGTTGGTTTTCCTTAATGTATCTTACATCAGGGTCGGCACCAACATTTCCGATAAGAATAACTTTATTAATCATAGTGTTATCTATTTTATTGGTTAATAATCATTGCAAATATACTCGTTTTACGTTTCAAAAAAATTTCAAGCATTAAAAATAATCCCCTCTATAAGATAAAAAAATCAACACATTTGAATTGATTGATTTTCAATGTATTGCTGCATTTCCTCAAAAAAAAAAATAATCCACGTACAAAAAAAGTTACGCTGTTTTTCGTTGTATTTATTGAATTTTTTCTTCTCTATTAACATCAAGTTTTATAAAAATAAACAATAACATTGTAAATCCCCACAACGATGAACCACCATAACTAAAAAACGGCAATGGAATACCTATAACAGGCATTAATCCAATAGTCATTCCAATATTGATTGTGATATGCAAGAAGAAAATACAAGCTACACAATAACCATAAATTCTTGAAAAATTGGTTCGCTGTCGTTCTGCATCACGCATAATTCGAAGAATCAAATACACAAATAACCCAATAATAACTATACAACCCATAAATCCCCATTCTTCGCCTATTGTGCAGAAAATGAAGTCTGTACTTTGTTCTGGTACAAAATCATTTTTCGTTTGCGTCCCATTCAAAAAACCTTTCCCCGAAAAATCACCTGATCCGATAGCTATTTTGGATTGAATTACATTAAATTCGGCTCCCTGTGGATCTGATTCAAGCCCGAACAAAGTATTGATACGCGTACGTTGGTGAGGTTCAAAAATTTCATTAAAAACATATCCAACCGATTGCGATGCCAACACACTCAAAAGACCCATTATCAAGACCAAGAAAAGGGTTGCAAATTTCTTTTTATACCAATACAACAAAGCAGGAATTATTGTCAATACAAAACCTATCAAAAAGACTATCAACTGATTAATCTGTACTCCAGCAAATTTATACAAAGATATTGGCACTACAAATGCCAAGACACAAGCAATCATTATTGGAATAGGAATTTTATGCCTTTTATCAAGACCATAGATTACGAAAAATAGAAGAACTATAACAATAATAACGATAGACAACACTTCACTCCCCCAAATAATTGTTAATGAAAAAATTAACGCGAGACCTAACCCCAACAAAATGTAAGTAAACGGCATTCCTTCTCTATAAAATACCAAGAAAAATGAAGCAAAGACCAAAGCTGTACCCGCATCACCTTGAAGAACAATTAGTCCCGCAGGAACTAACAACCAAAGTGAAGCCTTAACAATATCAATAAGTTTTTCCACTTTTATCCCAAAACCACCTAAATATCGAGCAATAACGAGACTTGTTGCCATTTTTGCAAATTCAGATGGTTGAAATCGAAGAGGGCCAATTTCTATCCACGAACGGGCACCTTTAATTTCTGGAGCTACAAAATAAACTAGTAACAATATTCCCATTATGAAAATGTAGAATAGGTAGGAAAATTTAAAATAGACAATACTATCTATTATCAATATGGTAGTAGCAGTAATAAACGCTATAATAATCCAGATGAGCTGCTTCCCATACTTTTGATTGATATCAAATATTGATGATGCAGAATCATCGTAAACTGCAGAATAGATATTGAACCAACCTGCAAACACAAGAATTACATACACTATTATTAGTGACCAATCAAGTTTTCGTACTATCTCGTTGAACTGTCGTGCCATTATTTTTTATACGTGATTACTTTTTCTAAAACTTGTTGTTCTCTCCACTTATTTGATATTGTATCAGTAAGATATTTTTCTATCATAAGAGTTGCTATTGGCGCCGCCAATGTGGCTCCAAAACCACCATTTTCGACACAAACGGCAATAGCAATTTTTGGGTCTTGACGAGGTGCAAAAGCCATAAACATTGAGTGATCTTCTCCGTGAGGATTTTGAGCAGTACCTGTCTTCCCACAAATATCTATTCCCTTTATTGCCAACCACCAAGCAGTTGCTCCTTGACCACCTTGCACAACTTGATACATTCCCTCTTGTATAAGGTCAAAGTATTTTTTGTCTATTGGAATCTCATGCTTTTGAACAAAAGAATTATTTATTACTGTATCCTCAATCTCTCTCACTACGTGAGGAGTATAGTAATATCCCTTATTCGCTATTGTTGCAGCTACATTTGCCATTTGTAATGGTGTTTCCGTAATTTCACCTTGTCCAATAGAAAGCGACACAATCGTAAGTGAATTCCAACGATTTACTCCATAGGTTTTGTCATACGATTCCGCACGAGGAATATTTCCACTCTTTTCACTCGGCAAATCAATTCCCAATGGCTTCCCCAATCCGAATGTTTTTATGTACGATTGCCACTTCAAAAAACCTTCGCGAGCCGAGCCATACTTAGGAGCATCAATAATTGCACGAAATTCGTTACAATAATATGCGTTACACGACATTTTTATAGATTCTATCAAATTTATAGGAGATTGATGATTATGGCATCCAACGTGTAAACCACCAGAATAATATCCCATTTGACAACCATACATTGTATGTTGCGTAATAATTTTTTCTTGTAATCCAATCAAAGCGTTGATAGTTTTGAATGTTGATCCAGGAGGATAGACTCCCTGTATTGGTCGATTATAAAGTGGTTTTAACGGATCTTGTGCCAACATTTTATAATTGTCGTTCAATGCACGACCAACCATTAAATTTGGATCGAATGTTGGGGCCGATACCAAAGCTAATATTTCGCCCGTTTTAGGATCAATGGCGACAATACTACCCTTTTTATTTTGCATTAACTTTTCTCCATATTGTTGCAACTCAATATCAAGAGTTGTAATAATATTTTTCCCCAATAACGCAGGCTTGTCATATTTCCCATTCTCCATCAAACCCTTTACACGACCTTTCACGTCAACTTGACGATAAATACCTCCTTTCACGCCTCGAAGATAGGAGTCATACCGCTTTTCTATACCAATTTTCCCTATATAATCGCCCTGAGCATACGTTGAATCACGAGCAATGTCATTTTTATCAACTTCACTAATGTAACCCAAAACTAACGCACCGCATTTATATGGATAATTACGTACAGTACGAGTTTGAACATAAAATCCAGGGAAATTATATAACTGTTCTTGCAAACGGAAATACGTACTCGCATTTATTTGTTTAACAATTGGATACGGACGATATCTATTCTTTTTTGCCTTATTCAACTCTGTAACAAAAGACTCTTTACTCACATTGATTATAGACAAAAGTTCTAACGTATCTAAATTTTTTATCTGTCCAGTAACGACCATCAAATCGTATGCTACTTCGTTAGCAACCAACAAATTACCATCTCTGTCATAAATAAGTCCTCGAGCTGGGTGTTGTGGTTCAAAACGACACGAATTGTTAAAAGAGTCAAGTTTGTAAGAGTCGTCAACAATTTGAATATAGAACAAACGAATGATAAAAAGTAATACAACAAGTATTACCATAGCGGAAATAACCAATCTTCGTTTTGTTAAATCCATTTATTTTTTAAAGACGAATAGTTGACTTAATAATATTAAAAGGCTCGTTAGAACGACATTAATTAGCATACGAACAACTAAGAATCCTGCATCTTCAAGAGAAAAAGAGAAACAATAATATAGCACAATGTGATGTATTAGGATGCTCACAAGAATATATTTCATTGACCACATCACGCCAAAATTTTTCATAAGAGGAACATTGTTTCTTTCATAACCACCTCGAGGAGCCATTATTTTCAAAACTGTTGGTCGAGCCGCCGCCATCATAACCGTAGCACACGAATGAACGCCAAGAGATCCTATTGACAAATCTTCTATAAAACCTATACAAAATGCTAAAAAAAGGACAAATGTTGGAGAAAGATTTATGGGCAACATCAATACAAAAGCAAGATACAGATACGGCGCAGTCATTCCAATGGCTGACACATTATTCAGTATAAAAATCTGTAGCGCCATTATCGCAACAAACATAAGTATATATCGAGTTACGTTCTCCATTAGTTTGCTACATTTTCGATGTTTTCACGCTCTTTTTTGAATAAATCTTTTACAAGATACACATATTCTATACGCTTAAAATCTGTTGAAAGAAGGACATTTGCAGTAAAGAAATTTCCATTTTGGTAATAAGATTCTACCGTACCTATAGTTATATTGCTTGGGAACAAATTTGAATAATTATTCGTAACTACAGTATCCCCTTCATTTATAACCGCGTGAAGAGGTATTTCGTCTATTGAAACAATTTGATAATCTTTCCCATCCCAAGATAACGAACCATAAAAACCAGTATCCTTAAATTTAGCACTAACCTTAAACTGCTGGTTGAGAACGGTCATGACTGTAGCAAAATGTTTTGACACTCGAACCACAATGCCTACGATACCCGAAGGACAAATCACAGCCATATTTTTTTGTACACCTTGAGACCAACCCTTATCGATAGTAATAAAATTTTGAACTTTATTAACAGAATTATTCAAAACCTTCGCAGGAAAATAATCAAATTGTTGTTCATACGTTGAATCAACAACACGAGAAGGAATAATACTTCCATCAAGCAACGATGCCCTTTGATTCTTATATAAGAAAGCATTCTCGGAGACAAGACGTTCGTTAATTTCACGAAGGTAGAAATATTGTGTTACTACCTGTGTCATTTTATGAATACGACCCCTGAACGCATTTGATACTGCACCAAAATGCGTCTTTTGAGGTTCATTGAAATTAACGATAAGAACAATAGAAACTACTTGCAAAACTATAAAAAGCAATAAAAAACTATGCTTCTCAATAAATGCAAATAGATTTTTCATATTCTACGTCATTAGCGAATCAAGAATTGGAACTTATCAATATTTTTCAAAGCAATTCCTGTTCCGCGAGCAACAGAATGTAGTGGATCTTCAGCAACTTTAAATTCAATTTCTGTTCTATTTTTCAAACGTTGCGCAAGACCACGTAACAATGCTCCACCACCAGTCAACCAAATTCCATCACGACAAATATCGGAATACAATTCAGGAGGTGTATTTTCAAGAGCAGCAACCACTGCATTCTCTATTTGAGTAAGAGGTTCATCCAACCAAGCAGCAACCTCAGCGTGGCTTACAGGAACTTCCATTGGCTTTGCACTCACTTGGTGAGGACCATTAACAATAAATTCTGGTGGAATATCTGGTAAATCCTCCAATGCAGAACCAACACGTATTTTAATTTCTTCGGCAGTACGTTCACCAATTTTAACACCATGTTGAGCACGCAATGCTTCTTGAATCTTTTTTGTGAATACATCACCTGCAACTTTTATTGATTTATCACATACAATTCCACCTAACGAAATAACTGCAATTTCTGTAGTTCCACCACCTATATCCACAATCATTTCTCCTTTTGGTTCTTCAACATTCAAACCGATACCAACAGCTGCGGCCATAGGTTCGTGAATCATATAAACTTCTCGTCCACCAGCATTTTCAGCAGAGTCACGAACAGCACGAAGTTCTACTTCTGTACAACCAGAAGGAATACATACAACTATCTTTAATGATGGATTAAAAACGTGTTGTTTTGCTTCCATCATCTTAATCATTCCACGTATCATAATTTCTGCACACTTAAAGTCTGCAATCACACCATCTTTCATAGGTCTAATTACCTGTATACCTTCGTGTGTTTTCCCTTGCATTTGTTGAGCTCGTTTCCCAATTGCAACAGCAGTTTGAGTTCGAGAATCCAAAGCAACAATACTTGGTTCATCAACCACAACTTTATCATTTTGAATGATAATTGTATTTGCGGTTCCAAGGTCTATTGCTATTTCTTGTGAAAGAAATGAAAATAATCCCATAGAGTTATACTTTTTTATTAATGTCTAAAATGTCTTCTACCAGTAAATACCATTGCAATACCAAACTCATTACAAGCATCTATAACTTCTTCATCTCGAATACTTCCACCTGGTTGAACAATGTATTTGATGCCAAATTCGTTACAAGCCTCTACACTATCTTTGAATGGGAAGAATGCATCAGAAATCAATACTGATTCCGATATCTCACATCCTTCTTTTAATTTAAAACGAGGTATTGTTAAACGTTGTAAACTATCTATTCTATTTGGTTGACCCATTCCTGCTCCCGTTAACCAATAAGAGCCATCAGCAAATTGAGAAACAAGAGACATTGAATTGCTCTTCAAATATTTACATGCCTGCGTTCCAAATTTTGCCAAATCAAGTTGTTTAGCAGTAAATTGTTTGCTTGTTACTGACTTGTATTCTGTATCCATTCCCTCATCTTCGTCTTGTACTAAAAGACCCCCATTGATTGAACGATATAATTTTTCTCCTGTAATAGCTGGCTTGACAGGTGTTACTAAAACACGAAGATTTTTCTTTTTTGCAAGTATTTCTTTTGCTTCATCAGTAAAAGATGGAGCAATCATAATTTCAATAAACTTGCCTGTAAACCAATTTGCAAGTTCTGCATTTACTTCGCACGTAAAACAAACTATTCCTCCGTATGCACTCACAGGGTCTCCAGCCCATGCCAATTCCAATGCTTGCATAGGTGTACTCGCAACTGCTAAACCACATGGGTTCAAGTGTTTTACAACAGAAACTGCAACCTTGTTTGGAATATTTTCAACTGAATTATATGCATCACTTGCCGATTTCCATGCAGCATCAGCGTCAAGCATATTGTTATACGACAATTCTTTACCTTGTAAACATGGAGAATTTGCTAACGTACTCTCTGTTTTTGTATTTGCAAATTGGTAGAAAACTGCTTTTTGGTGAGGATTTTCTCCATAACGAAGAACCTTACCATCTGTCAAACTTATTTTCTCGGAACCTTCATTCTCTTGATTGAAGTAATTGAAAATTGCAGAATCGTAATGCGATGACACATTAAAAGCATCGCAAGCAAATGATTTTCTATCTTCTATTGACGAAACGCCATTCTTTGCAGACAACAAATTATCAAGCTTCCCATATTGTGCTTTTGAAGCAACAATAATAACATCTTTAAAATTCTTTGCAGCTGCACGAATTAACGAAATTCCACCTATATCAATTTTTTCAATAATATCTTGTTCAGCAGCACCAGAAGCTACTGTTTGTTCAAATGGATATAAATCAACTATTACCAAATCAATTTCAGGAATTTGATATTGCGCCATTTGTTGCTGATCACCTTCGTTATCACGACGTGCCAAAATTCCACCAAAAACTTTTGGATGAAGAGTCTTAACTCGACCACCGAGAATAGATGGATACGATGTTAAACTTTCTACTGGTGTTACTTGGCATCCTAACGATTCCAAAAATGTTTGTGTTCCACCAGTGGAATAAAATGTAATGCCTAATTCTTTTAATTTCAGTACGATACTATCTAATCCATCCTTGTGGAAGACTGAAATTAATGCTGATTTGATTTTTTTATCTGAACCCATTGTATTGAAATTTTCCCTTGTTAATTCTACCTCGTTACATTTTAAATGCAAATTTCCTTACGTAAATATTTGTCCCGACTTCCAAAGTATTGTTCACATCTGCCTTATTGAGTCGAGCCAAACGATTTGCTTTCATACCATATCGTTGTGAAACAGAATAAAAAGTTTCACCCTCCGAGATAGTGTGCGTTTTATATTTTTTGTCGGCAAACAATGCCTTTGATTCTATATAAACAACCATACTATCAGTAATCTCCTGACCTGGTTTAAAGTCGTTATAATCATACAATTTCCACATTGGAATGTTGAACGTACGGGCAATTGTATAGAATGTTTCATCTTTCTGCATCAAAATGAACTTCTTTCCATTGTTTTTATAAATACTTCGTCCTTTTTTCATCAATACTGGTGTATTGTCCCAAGGTGTAGGAGGCTCTATTTTTGATGATGGAGCATCACCTTTTACAATAACTTCTACCGCTTTTTCTTCTTGCGTTTTTTCTTTAAACATTTCTGGAGACATTGAATCGTATTTATACAATTGATTGTCCTCTATAATCTTAATTAACAACTTCGGATATTCTGGATTTGTTGCGTATCCAGCGCGTTTAAGTCCATACGCCCAAGACGTAAAATCATTTTTATCAAATTCGAACAAAAACGCATATCGTTGTCCATTTCTCAAGAAATTTGAATGATCTACATACGAATCATACACCTCATCGTAAACACGGAAACATTCTCCTTTCGCGTCATCATCGTGATAGATTTTCTTTCCTTGCCAAGAGGAATGACATTTTATTCCGAAATGGTTATTTGAAGCAACCGACAAATCGCTATTTCCATTGTTTGACTCTAAACATGCTTGCGCCAACGTGATACTTGCTGGTATGCCCGTACGGTGCATTTCTTGAACAGCTAATTTTGCATATTTTTCTACATATTCTTCTCGAGTCATTTTTTGAGAAAAAGCCATCTCAAAATAACAACACATACACAATAGTATAGAAAATATTTTTTTCATCAAAGCTTTGTTTTTCAACGATTTACACAAATTCAATATTTCAACAAGCAACTCCTTCCTCAAGATGAATTTGCATCTACGCAAAGGTAAAATTTTCTACTCATTATATATTGGTGTCTGTGTGTTTTTATTGACAATACATTAACACACATTTCATATTGAAAATTGGAGTAAAATATTTGCTTTTATCTTACTCCCACTCTCGTATAAATCATATGTTTCTGGTAATTCATATTTATCGGTATAACGACAATGTGAAATTTTAAAGTGAGCTATGCAATGTTCATTTATCTTCCATTTTGAAACAAGATAGAAATATACTCCCGAATAAAAGTATTGTGAATTTGAGAAAACGTACATCACATCATCTTCCCACGCGTAGAGTCGATTGTCATAAGATGCATCAAATTGAGCAAAACGAGTACTTATACTAAATGAATTCCTTAATTTCCAAACTAAATCTTCGTACAATAAAATCCCAAATTCAGAATCTTGTTTTGATAATTGAACGGACAATTTTAGTTGCAATTTGTTGTTTATTGGAAAAGAACTATACAATTTATGCGTTTGTTTTTGCCCTATTCCATCTATAATCTCAGATAGTTGTGATGTTACAGAATATTGATAATACGACGTTATGCCAGAATATGCCTTTTTTATAATTTTTAATTTTAAGACATCTTTTTTCACTGGATTATATGTGGTAGAATTCCCTTTAGGATTTATAAACAAATCATTGTTTACGTACAAATTACATCCTTTTATGCCAGAAAATCTCAAAGATTGGGTCCACCCAAATTCTTCGTTAGAAGATGCAGAAGACATGAAACTTTGATAATCATCTTGACAATACCTCAACGTAGATGAAAATAGGAGTTCCTCATTCAACACATATTGAACTCCTTGAACAACAGCCAAATTACATTTTTCGTCTATTGCACATTCCCCATACGCACGAAAATGACGATAAAAATAGTTGTAAAAAACACTCCCATTTAAAATTGATGCCTTTACAGAATCTTTTGAAAAACCGTGTTTGACAATAGCACATCCAATACGCAATCTTTTTAAATTCAGTTGATTATGAATCCCCAATAGTTGATAATCTATTTGCTTTTTATTCGCAATTTCTGAATTAGTCCTATGGTATCCTGTTTTTTGGATTGTAAAAGGGAAAATTGTGTCATTTTTTATTTTCCCATCTAAAGCTCTCACTGAAATAAAAGGTGTAACTTGAATATTACCTATGCTATATGTTGCTCCAATACCCCTCGAAAACATATATTCCGAAGTAGCACTATGTTTTGTTAACACAACAGCTTGCATTCCACTGCTCTGTTCTATTGAACTAACAAACGAACCTCCCTGCGATAGTAATAATCCTTGTCCTATAGAAACCTTATAATCTCCCAAGACCAAATTGGCGAGTTTTCCTCTGTTTTTTATCTGTACATACATTGACTGAGAATCAAATCCTTTTTTTAGATTAAATGATTCTCCCATGTCCTTTTTTAAAGTAATACCCCAATACAAAGTATTAAAAGACTGAAACCGATAACGAAATACTTCTTTGCACGAATTACCTTCATAATTATAATAATCCATATACGAGTCGTTCTTCATATTCGTTGTTGAAGTTGTTGAAGCAAAAACATGTTCACCTTTTTGTATCAATTCCTCTACTGACATTTGTTTTGCTTGCGGTTTAACAAAACAAAAAAGAGAAATCATTTTTGCCTTTTCTATAGACAAGCCCAAAACAAATTGTAGTTCGTACAAGCTAAAAAGTGGTCCATTGTGTTTTACATAATATACAAGACTTTGTTGCTCAAAATCTGATAGGAAAAACATTTGAGATGCTTCATCCTCCGTAATTTCGTTAATATTAAACTTGTTGTAATATAAATCCTCCAATGTACTTAATTCATCTTCAGAAATATCACCATCTATGTCTATTGATATAGATGCTATTACATCTTCCCAATTTTGAGAAAAAATCGGAATATTTAAACACAAAAATAGCCCTAACAATAGTAGATATTGTGAGACTCTCATATTGTAAAAAAACCTCACTGCTAATAGCAGTGAGGCAAAACAAAAAAACTAGAATGAAAAATGAACTCCTAATGAAAAATGTATCAACGTAGTTCTGTAAAAATCAGAATCCTTAATATTATTTTCCAAGTATGTAAAATCGGATGTTTTAATAGGTAACGACAAACCTATTCGTGGAACAAATCGAATATGTTCGCCTCCTATTCTACAAAATGCAGATGGCTCAATGTGATACATTATAAAATTATGAGAGAAAGACTTACTATCATCCGTCATCCAATCAAAATTATGAAAACTTGCGGACAAACGAAGTGTAGCACCCCAATCTATCACATTTAGTCGTTGTCCGAAGTTTATTTGTGTATATGCCATTGCATATTTGTTATGATATTTTTCTTCAAAATTTTCTTCGTCAGCTTTTCCATATCCACCGCCAACAAATGCTTCTAATTTGAACTTCCCATTTCGCAACAAATCATACATTCCAATATTTCCCTCTGCGTATTTATGAGAATACATTCCATAACAAGAAAAATCAGCCCAATCTATTTTAGAATTTCCCTCTTTTGTGAATATATCGTTATAATTTGATATATTCCCATACGACACGTTCCCCGAAACTTGCGCTGCAAAATTATCCGTAATTGCGTACGCAACTGATGTTTGGAAGCTATTAGAACTTACTGCTAACTCTATCTGTTTTTCACCTTTTTCTTCAAAAAGCGGAGCATTTGACATTGACGGAATATACATTGAAGCACATCCAGTTAAAAACAATGGTAGGATACAGAATACTTTTTTCATATTTTTATTGTTTAATTATTTGTTTCGTTACTATATTCCCATTCCCTTGTTTCACCTTTACCATATAGGATCCTTCTGGTAAATCTGAAACCTGTAATTCAATATTTTTATTGAATTTTTGATGAAGGACTTTCTTTCCTAAAATATTATAAATTGTTACAATATTGTTTGTCTTATTTGATGAGATTATCAATTTATCATCTACAGGGTTTGGATACATAATTATTGGCTCAGAATAATGTGTGAGCAAATGAACCATTTCTGGCTGATTATTTTCTTCTTTGTCCTCTTCTTCAACGTACAATTCCGCTGATTTTACATAATTTGAATTATCGCTATCACAGAAAAGGAATGGAGTTGTTTTTGCAGAAAATGTCGCTCCTTTTTCAATTTTTGTACCTGCCTCTAACACGATTTTTTCTCCTGCCAAGACTGTTGTTTTTGAACCAGATTCCATTACAACATCACCATTATTGTACTGATTCAAATCAACATCATTCCCTATGAAAACCTCAGTTCTTGCCTCAATACCCTTTCTATGTCCATCAGCTATTATTTCATCTTCAACGTACATAGTTGACGGTGATGTTTCTTCTGTCATAAATGCAATCATATCTTTCGTGAAAACGCCTACTTTGTCATCATCATAGATATGGTCAAGATTTTTATTTTCAATATAGAGAACATCAAACAAACTGATAGCCTGCCCTCCTGTATTAATATATTGATTATCATTTATCTTTACTACACCATCTTTTTGTTGTAAATATGTTTTTATGTTAGTGTTCGGAGCAGGAGACAAATGACTTAATCCTAACGAACTATACGATGGAATAAAATTATCGGGATGAGAATCATAATCAAGTGTTGCTACAAAATCTAGCAAATCCAAATAATCCAATCCGAGTATATCTCCTTGTCCTTTGAAAGCTCCTGTATTGTGAAAATTTTGGATACTTCCTGGTGCATTATCTATTGGTACTGTGTTGTTTACGCTTATACTCCTTGAGGCTATTGATGATCCGTCTGTACAATAGGTTTTCCCTAAGAAATTTATACACGTTTTTAATTTTACACTTTCCGTATATATTTTTTTTGCAGTCTTATTTGGGACGGCATATACTTCAAATTCCCACGTTGCTCGAGGTGTTGGAGTTAATTCTGGTACAAGGATTGACATTTTGGGATCTTTTTCTATCAATAAATCTCCTGCATCAAAGCCTTGACCTACACCTGAACCACTTCCCATAGATAATCCAATTGTTCTACATTGTTGTGGAAAATTTCCTATTCGATTCATTTCTTCGATAAAGTTTGTCCTCAAATTTGAACATTTTGCAGTTCCTCCACTTGTCCCTAAATGATGATATAGCAACATTTCTTGTGCAGCACAACTATTAAGCATTTCATTTTCTGCTTTTTTGAGACCACCTATTACGTCCAATAAATCATCATTCAAATATTTAATCATAAACTGAATCCCAAGAGGAACATTTGCTCCTTCTTGTGGAGAATCAACAGAGATAAATAATTTCGTTTGATGATCTATCTTATTGTATTCCATATATGTAAGTGCATAACGAACAACCAACCCTCCCATACTTGCTCCTGCAATAATCAATTCATTGTCAGAAGTTTTTTCTTCATTAATTTTTTGAATAAATGAGACTAAATTTAGTGCATTAGGAATAATTGATTCAGTACTATTATCCGACCGATATATAATAATGTCGTATCCGTTATTTCTCAACGTGTCCAAGTATCCATTCTTATTTGATACTCGATATAAATTGACTTTATTTGATTTATCAACCAAGCGATTTTTATCCATTGGGTCAAAACCAGAAACTATTATATATGGTTTGCGAATGGTCCCGTCACTTTCACAACGATTATATATTGCATATTCCGCTTTTATATCATTGTTCACATACTCCACTGGCCCAAAATCTGGTTCTATCGTAAATGAGACACTCTTTAGCATATTGTCAGTAAACGACTCCTCTTCAACCACCAGTTTTGTAAATGCATAATAGTAGATTCCATTTATTTTGATTTTTAA
This sequence comes from Bacteroidales bacterium, assembly GCA_045599365.1. Taxonomy (GTDB): domain Bacteria; phylum Bacteroidota; class Bacteroidia; order Bacteroidales; family UBA1715; genus UBA1715. The sequence goes on along the minus strand of JAZRVS010000099.1, from coordinate 6,409 downwards.
CGAAATAATTTTCTCTCCACTTTCATTATATGAAACCATTGTACTTTGATTGATCCATAGCGGATTGAAACCATTCCCATCTGAAAAGTCAACAAATATTTCTTGGATATCGTCTACTTTATTCCCTAAAAATAAATCTTTTGACAACGTGAAATTATACGTTCCAACTGGTACTATATTCGCTATCGGAGCAATAGAAAAAGCAAACTTTTCATTAAGGATATTTTTGCCCGTAACTTTAATTTTCCCAATTGTTGTGTCAAGAACTATTTTTTTATTCTCTACCACTTCTGGTTTAATTTGATTATACGCAAATACCAAAATTCCTAATTCAATTTCTTCCTTCGCGTTATTTACTTTTGCATTGATAAATTCTTGATCCAATGAAACTCCCGTATAGTCATAGTGTGACAAGCAATATTGCTTGTATATTTTTCGCCATACTTCAAAAGTAGAAGTATCACTATGCCGTGACCCATCATATCGTGACACATTTACGTATGGAATTGACTTTTCTATCAATAACCCTGTTGTAACCTCTTCTTTTGGTATTTCAGAAAAAGCCTCGTCAACGACTATTTTATAGTTTGTCCAAACCTCATCACTTTGGGCAAAACAAGTTCCAAACCTTACAAGGTAAACAAGCAAGAAGATTTTAAAACATCTATTCTTCATCTTATTCCTATTTTAATTCTTCTACTTCTTTATTTACATTATTTATTTGCTCTTGCAAATCAATGATATACAATGTTAATTCTTCTACCTTTTTTAACAATGCCATATTCATTTCTGCTAAGTTTACCGATGATTTTTGCATAGTTTCAGCCGATGGAATTTCTGGCAAATGCTTGTTTTCGTTTACATACGATTCTAATTCTTGTATAGAACGTAATTTGTAATCTTCTTCAAACACATAATCTGGCCATTTAGTGCCATTAACAGAAGGTAATACTTCTATTTCTTCGGCATAAATTTTCTTTGCATTCACAACTCCATTGCCATATACCACAAACGAAGTCGTTTTATTTGTATTGTCATACACCGAAAATGCTTTCGTTTTCTCAGTTCCTGTTACATAAAACCCTCTCGTAGAACCTGTCAAATTATTTACTGAAACTGTAGTATATGATTCCAACGGCATTGGGATTTTTTCTGTTCCTAATATAATTTCTCCAGGAGTCCATTGCAAAGCAATTTTCTCTATATGTGGACCATTCACTACATCTAAATTATTTCTTTGACGAATACCTAAAGCACCTCCATTCCAGCCATACAGCACTGGACCATCAGTATCAGTATCGGCAAAAAGACGTTTGGCAGGAGCTGGCACATTTGTATTATCACACACACCATAATAACCTATTCCCGAATGAGGATCGCAACCATCACGAAAATATATGTCATTATTATAAAGTGCAAGTGGTGTATTACAAGAACGTTCTTGGTTTATATTAATAAATTTCCCTCCTTGACCTTGAATAGTTCCTGCATTTCCACTCGCATTTGGAGGTGTTGTATTATCATTTCCGTTATTTAATTGTGCCAACGATATTGGAAAATAATCCGTTGAATATGTATTTTGACAGGTTTCTGAAGATGATGTTGAACAATCTAAACATTGCCAACCCCAACCCTCTGACGATGCAACCGAAGGCGATGATGATGTAGGCCACATTTCTTGTATTAACTTATACGTATTCCCTGAATATGTAACTATTGTTTCTTTCCCATCAAACATAGAATAATGATATGGGACCCATTCTCCTACGTAATTGTTGGAAACGCTCCACAACCACCCATTATTTACATCTAATGGCGTTGATGGATTAAAACTCGAAGACGGCATATCATTAAGATAAACAACCTTCACTTCCTTACCATTCAATGTGATGGAAACCTCATCTCCTTTGTGATACACACTGTCTGGAGAATACGATTCTGCATTAACACTACTTGTACCGAAACAGATAAGTGTTCCAAGTACGATTCTAAAAATTGATTTTTTTTTCATGAATTTATAATAATTTTGGTTAATAATCGGTTGTGTTGTAAAACTCGCTGCAAAATTATAAAATTTTTTGTTCTTGCAAATATTTATAGAGTTTTTTATAAAAAAAATCATCATTTTTTATTTTCATAAATTGTGCCATATTAACACTATTAGATTTTATCAGTATTTAGCAATTTTATTTTACAATATTTGATTTACTCTGCATCTCATTAATTAATTGAAAATGAGTTTATAATAAAGTACTTTTTATTGGTTATTTTTATCAGTATTTACTTGTTTTTGTTGATGGTATCATTTCAGCATTTTTTCAGTCAAACAAAATCTAAAAAATACTTTTATGATTTCTCTCTACAAAAACTTTCAAATAAATGTTGTAACAACTTCTTAATTTTCAATTCTTTTACTACATTTGCAAGGAAATTACAATATTTTGATATAAAATCTATAAGTATGATTAACTCACAAGACATTAAAAAAGGTGTTGCAATCCGTATGGATGGTAAAATTTACGTTTGTATTGATTTCTTACACGTAAAACCAGGAAAAGGAAACACTATTATGCGTACAACTTTGAAGGACGTTATTACAGGACGCGTACTTGAACGTCGTTTCAATATTGGTGAAAAATTGGAAGACGTTCGCGTTGAACATCGTCCTTATCAATATTTGTATCAAGAAGGAACTGATTACGTATTCATGAATCAAGAAACTTTCGAACAAATCAACGTAATGCACGATTTAATTACTGGTGTTGATTTTATGAAAGAAGGTGATATCGTTGATGCCGTTTTTGATGCTTCTACAGAAACATTATTGTTCGCTGAAATGCCTCAAATGGTTGTTTTGGAAATAACTTACACAGAACCAGGTGTTAAAGGTGATACTGCTACAAATGCTATGAAGCCTGCAACTGTTGAAACTGGTGCCGAAGTTCGTGTTCCTCTATTCATCAATGTTGGCGAAAAAATTAAAATTGATACAACTGACGGTTCATACAAAGAACGCGTAAAATAGTATAAATATGTGAGTCATGTTAAGTCAATCGGACCAACGGAAATTGGAGTTAGCAGAATTCAAACTCAATTCTTTGTTGGACTTGACGTTAGCTATCAATGCTAACAAATCGGCTCACGAACTTTTACAAAAATTTCGCGATATACTTTGCCCAAATCTCAATGTAAAACGCATAGCTGTTTTTAGCGTAAATCAAGATTGGAAAAAGGTTTTGTCCGAAAATTGTTCTGAAGATTTTGGTAACAACGTCGAAGAAATATCTTCGGCGTTGTTATCATTTAAAGAGGTTTCCAAAATCAATCAAAAAGATCAAGCTTATTTCGCTGATTTTGACATCATAATTCCCGTTTATCATAAAGAAATACCTCTTGCTTTTGTCCTTTTAGGAGAAAATTCTGAAAATCAACAATTTGGTTCAATGTTTGACCACTTACGAATTATTCAAACATTATCGAATGTTGTTATCGTTGCAATGGAAAATAAACGATTGTATCGTAAAGCATTAGAACAAGAATCTCTTAAAAAAGAATTAGAAGTCGCTTCTAATTTGCAGGCAATGCTCATTCCTTCTGCAAATTCACTACCAAAAAACAACTATTTATACATTTCCTCGTTTTATCAACCTCACTCTATGGTCGGTGGCGATTACTACGATTTTATGCAATTAGGAAATAATGAATATGGATTTTGCATTGCTGACGTTTCTGGAAAAGGTATTTCAGCCGCAATATTAATGTCAAATTTTCAAGCGAACTTGCGAATCCTTCTTAAAAGAAATATTCCTCTTCCAAATTTAATTCGCGATCTTAATCAGAATATCAATCAAAACTCTCACGGAGATAGATTTGTAACATTTTTTATAGGAAAATACAATGGAGTTTCAAAAATTCTTCATTACATAAATGCTGGACATAACCCTCCTCTCCTACTTCATAAATCCGAATCAAAAATGTCGTATTTAACAAATGGATGTGTTGGACTTGGGATGTTAGACGAAATTCCTAATATTACCGTCGGTGCAATTCCTATTGGTTCAGGAGATAAACTTCTTTGCTTTACCGATGGTCTTGTTGAAGCAGAAAATTCTGAAAAATGCGTTTTTGGAACAATTCCTATAGAAGGAGCTATAACAATTGATGGTAATGCCGATGATATTGTTTATTCAATTAGAAAAGAATTAGAACATTTCCTTAATGGCGAACCCGTAAATGATGATATTTCTATTATGGGTATTGATTTCTTATAAACGTATGAATTTTGTACTTCCCATTGTTTGGACACTGTTTTTCCTTTTCGTTATTTGGAAACATCCGTTTTTCAAATTGCAGGGCTTTGCGCAGTGGATTATCATTGGTCTTTTTGTTTGCAAATTGTGCGCGTCATTTGTGCTTAATTATATATATACCGATTATTATCATTGTAGGAGTGATGTATTTAAATATTACAATGATGCTGTAGCGCTCTTTGATTCCATACATTATTCAATTGCAGATTTTTTACGATTGTTATTTGGTATTGATATGGATAATCCTTCTCTCCAACAGTATTTGGCAAATACCGACGATTGGACACGTGAGTTTAATTACGGATATGTATGTGATAACCAGACTATTATTCGTGCAAATATGTTGATTATGTTCTTCTCTTGGGGTAATCATCTTGTGCATTATGTTTTTGCTGACTTTATATCGTTGATTAGTTATGTGTTGATTTATAAAGCTTTTGTGATTCTCTACGACAACAAATACGTTTTGTTTGCATTGATTTTCCTCGTTCCGTCCTCAATATTATGGAACGCGGCAATGCTCAAAGAAGTAGTCGTAATGCTTGGACTTGGATTAGTGTTTTATGGGATGGTGAATATGAGTAAGGGATTTTCGTGGAAACATGTGTCCATACTTCTTTTCGGGCTGGTGTTGCTGCTCGGCATAAAAATATATGTACTAGTTGCGTTATTGCCAGCTCTCATTGCTTTTGCCTTCAATTGTATAGTTAAGGCAAAACACTATTGGCTGTCGTACGCACTGATTTGTGCTATAGGCATCGTGTTGTTGGGAATATTGGATTTTGGGTTTCATAAGCTTTCTTTCTTTGAGTCGTTTGCTGGTAAACGAGGGGATTCTATAAATCTTGCCGTCTCTGAACAGGCAGGTAGTTTGTTGCCAATTGACAAAATTGCCTCCACTCCATGGAATTTCCTGAAAGAAACACCTATGGCAATTTGGAACGCAATCGCACTTCCCTACATTTGGAATTTTAAAGGAATTCTGCAATTTGTGCCAGCATTGGAATCATTACTATTTTTTGTACTTGTTGCCTTAGTGATATTATTCTACAAAAAGCCTGAAGAATCGCAGAAAAACTTTATTTGGTTCTGCATCTTTTTCTCCATCATAATGATTTGGGAAATAGGCATATCAACAGCTGTCGTTGGAGGAATCGTTCGCTACAAAATTCCTATTTTTCCTTTCCTTTACACTACCCTTGCTCTACTAATTGATTGGGAGAAAATAATTATACGAAAATTCTGACATTTTCATATTTTTGTCTTGATTTTTCACCCCATAACCGAAATGTCAAGACTCATTTATGAAAGGAAACACTTTACCCACCGCTACCAACAAAGGCGAAATCATCTTGTATCAACCCAATGAAACCATTCGTTTGGAAGTCCGAATGGAGAATGAAACAGTCTGGTTATCGCAAGCCCAGATGGCAGAATTGTTTGGGAGAGAACGAAGCGTTATAGGAAAACATATAAAAAATATTTTTCAAGAAGGCGAACTAGTTGAACAGAACACATGTGCAAATTTTGCACACGTGGGTAATGATGGTTTACAAGTTTACGAGACAATCAATTACAATCTTGACGTTATAATTTCCGTTGGGTATAGAGTAAAATCACTGCAAGGAACTTTATTTAGACAATGGGCGAATCGAGTTTTAAAAGAATATCTTTTAAAAGGATTTTCAATTAGACAAGAACTGCAAACACTTAAAAATGAAGTAAACTACCACCTCCGCAATCACGAAATTCAACTAATCGCACACCAACAAAAAATCGATTTCTTCGTTCGTACTTCGCTGCCACCAATAGAAGGCATTTTCTTTGAAAACCAAATATTTGACGCATACGTTTTTGTTTCAAAACTAATTAAATCAGCAAAAGAATCTATTATTTTGATTGACAACTATATAGACGAATCTGTTTTGACTTTGCTTGACAAAAGAAATGAAAATATTTCTGCTGTAATTTTTACTCAACGAATCTCTCCACAACTTCAACTTGACATTGCTAAACACAATGCTCAATATCAATCTATCGAAATCAAAATCTACAAAAACGCTCACGACCGTTTTCTTTTGATTGACAACGACTTGTAT
>JAZRVS010000098.1:0-10404 GCA_045599365.1 Bacteroidales bacterium | reverse complement strand
ATGTAGAGCAGATTCTCGGGCGCGTTTTGCGAATGCCGTGGGTACGCCGAAACGCCAATCCAATGCTGAATATGAGTTATGTGCTTACAGCGTCGCCAAAATTCCTTGACACGCTCGACAATATTGTGAAAGGTCTGAACCGTGCGGGTTTCAGCGACAACGACTACAAAATTGCCGAACCCGAGAAACCGAAAGAAATGCAGGCGGTTATGCCGTCGGCCGAGCAAGGCGATTTGTTTGCGCCACAAAAGCCTGAAAGCGACAACACAATGGATGCCGACGATTTGGATTCTTCAAAAATTACATTTTTAGCTATTGATAATCAACAAAATGCAAATGCGGAGAATCAAGAAGGAAATCAAATTTCGACAGAAGAAACATTGAACAAGGATGTTGACGAAATAGTGAAGAAAGTGGAAGCCGAAGCCGAAAAAGAAACGTCAGAACAAAGTCAGAACAATAAGAAACCATCAATTCCAACCGAATTAGAGAATCAAGTGAAAACATACAAGATGAAAGACGTATTCAAAGAGTCTGCAAAATCTTTGAAAATTCCGCAATTTATGAGCGATGACATTTCGCAAGAACTTACAAATGAGTTGTTTGTTGAACTGCACCAACAGAAAATTTTTGAATCCGAAGAGTTGTTGCGAGATTTCAAACTTGGAAACGAAGATTCAAATATTGACTTCGATAGTGTTGAAAGTTCTATGTATCGTGTTGACATAGATGAAAATAACAAATACACGCCGACCTATTTGAAAGTTGAGGGCTCGGTTCACGAAAAAATTGTGGAATACATTTTGGATCCGAGCAAGAAAGGCAAACGAATAGAGAATTGCACCTATCGGATAAAAAACATTATCGGCAAGATGTATCCCATTCCCGACAAGGAAATCGAGTTGTTCATTTCTCACGTTTTGGCACGATTCGCCGACGAGCAGTTTGCGGATTTGTTGAATCACGAATATTCGTACGCAGATAAAATAAAAAAGAAAATCAAGGAATTAAGCAACAATTATAAAGAGAAACAATTTCTCAATATGGTTGACAAGGATTTGATACATACCGAAGATTCATATCTGTTGCCCGAAGAAATCATTCCGTCGAAAACAATAAGCGGTTTGCCGAAATCGCTTTACGAAAAAGAAGGCGAAATTGACGGTTTTGAGCGCGAAGTCATCAACGATGTGGCAAATCTTGAAAACGTCGAATTTTGGACTCGCAATCTGGAACGCGCCAAAGGATTCTGTATCAACGGTTTCATCAATCATTATCCTGATTTTATCATCAAGACTAAAAAAGGAAAAATAGTTTTGCTCGAAACCAAAGGCGACCATCTGGATGCCGAAAAGAAAATCAAATTGGGCAATCTTTGGGCGAGCAAGGCAGGAAACAATTACAAATATTGCTTGGTTTACAAGGATCGTAAGGTAGATGGCGCTTACACCAAAAGCGAGTTTATTGATTTTATAAAAGCGTGGTAGTAAGAGAATCTAAACACGTACTTAGCAAAAAACGTCTATTCTTTCAAAGAAGTGGCAAAGAGGTTGTGTCGCAACTTTATTAGTTTGGATACACCTTCTTTTTTTGTTGATATATAAATCAATAAGGTAATGATATACATCTTGGTAGCTGTATGTTTTCCTATAAATAGTTATGGCAAAAATCCTTATAAATTTGCTGGTAATTTTGCATACTTTTTATCAAGCCAAGTGCCTAACGAAATTCTATCTTGTAGATTCAGGTACGAAAAGCATTTATTTAATTCCTTTTTGAATAGGCTTAAATCAAAAGCCATTACCGTTAAAATTTTTTTGCAGTAGTCTAACATATCTCCATTTTTTTTCGTTATTAGTTACAACTATCGCGCCAAGAATTATGCAATCTATCGTGTATGCAATATTTTCCTTAATGAAACTGTGAAAAAATGAGATCTATTAAAGGTACTCTAATTCTATTTGGTTAAGATAACTGACAAAAAGAATATTTGTTGGTTGTAAATATGTCATTATGACATTTTACATCTGTTTGATTTCTGCAGAAAAATTTGGTGGGTACAGTACTTCAACTGCTTTGATGTATTCCAATTGATTAAATGTTCCTGTCGTTGAAATTATTTCGTAATGGGCTGTTTTGTCAAGACTATTATGAATGAAACCTGTTTCTTTGAAGCCATTTCGTAAATAAAACGCCTTACGACGTTTACGTATTTCGTAATTGTCTGCTGTAGGGTCTTGCCATTCCAGTAGCAATGTTATGTTTTTCGTTTTTGAATGTGTTTGTAGCCATTCTAACGCACGAGAACCATAATTATTGTTTCGTAGTTTTTCCAAAATTGCGAAGTAGAAAACAATAGATGTTTCACCATTTTTGGTAATGTATAACAAACCTATTATGTTTGAATCGTCATACAAAACATAAAAATCAATGTCGTGAGAAAAACTTTTACGATATAAATAAAAAAATGGAAATCGTTCAATCGGTGGAAATGCAGTTAAATATAATGTGCGTATAGTCCAAAAACTGCACGAGAGTAAAGATATTTGCTTTGCATGAATCATAATGGCAAATATAAATTTTTCTATTGTTTGATTGTTAATAACTTTTTAAATTCTAATCTTTAATTTTTATTTTTTACGTTTCACTTTGTAATTAAATAGTTATCTTTGCCGTGATAAAAAATGAATGACAAATGACAACGTACTCAGATTTACCAATTATGGTTTTGCTACCAGAAAAGAAAGCGAAAGTCGTTGTTGTTTCTAATTTATAGAGGTGCGTTAGTTGTTTCACTAACGCATTTTTTTTGTATAGATGAACGGTAAAAAAAATAAAGAGTTATGAAAGACGTGAAAAAAGTTCTGTTGTTAGGTTCTGGCGCTTTGAAAATCGGTCAGGCTGGTGAGTTCGATTATTCTGGTTCGCAAGCATTGAAGGCTATGCGCGAAGAGGGAATTTCAACTGTGTTGATAAATCCAAATATCGCAACAATCCAAACTTCAGATGGTATTGCAGACAAAGTGTATTTCCTTCCTATCACTCCATATTTCGTAGAGGAAATTATTAAGAAGGAACAACCAGATGGTATTTTGTTGTCGTTCGGTGGACAAACGGCTTTGAACTGCGGTACTGAATTATATCTTTCTGGAACACTTCAAAAATATGGCGTAAAAGTACTTGGTACTTCTGTTGAAGCAATTATGATTACAGAAGACCGTGATTTGTTCGTAAAGAAATTGAACGAAATTCAGGCAAAAACGCCTTCTTCACAGGCTGTTGAATCGTTGGAAGACGCTTTGACAGTTGCCCGTAAGTTGGGATATCCTGTAATGGTTCGTTCCGCTTATGCTCTTGGTGGTCTTGGCTCTGGTATCTCTACCAATGAAGAAGAATTTATTGCATTGTGCGAGAATGCTTTAGCTTATTCAAAACAAATTCTTGTTGAAGAATCGTTGAAAGGTTGGAAGGAAATTGAATTTGAAGTAATCCGCGATGCAAACGATCACTGTTTTACGGTAGTTCCAATGGAAAATGTCGATCCTCTTGGAATCCACACTGGTGAAAGTATCGTTATTTCACCTATCGTAACTTTATCGAAAGAACAAATTTCATTATTGCAGGATATTGCAAAACAAGTTGTCCGCCACATTGGAATCGTTGGTGAATGTAATATTCAATACGCTTTCAATGCTGAGACAAACGATTACCGTATCATAGAAATCAATGCTCGTTTGAGCCGTTCTTCTGCGTTGGCTTCAAAAGCTTCTGGTTATCCATTGGCTTTCGTTGCGGCTAAATTGGCTTTGGGTTACACGCTTGACCAAATTGGTGAAATGGGAACGCCAAATTCTGCATACGTTGCTCCTTCGGTTGACTATATTATCGCTAAGATTCCTCGTTGGGATTTGTCTAAATTCGTTGGCGTTGACCGTGAAATTGGTTCGTCAATGAAATCTGTTGGTGAAATTATGTCTATCGGAAAATCATTCGAGGAAATTATGCAAAAAGGTCTTCGTATGATTGGTCAGGGAATGCACGGATTTGTTGGCAACAACGATTTGGAATTCGATGATTTGGACAAAGAACTTTCTCATCCAACCGATATGAGAATTTTCGCCATTGCAAAAGCATTGGAAAATGGCTATACTCCAGAAAGAATTGAAGAATTGACAAAAATTGATGTGTATTTCATCAAATGTTTAAAGAACATTGTTGATTACACGAAAGTTCTTTCTTCGTATAAGAAAATTGAAGATTTGCCAGCTGATGTTTTGAAAGAAGCTAAACGTCTTGGTTTCTCCGATTTCCAAATTGCACGTTATGTGGAAAATCCTTCCGGCAACCTTGAAAAAGAGCAATTGCGTGTTCGTGAACTTCGTAAGAAAAACAATGTCCTTCCTGCAGTTCGTCGTATCAACACAATCGCTTCCGAACATCCAGAATTGACGAACTATTTGTATATGACGTATGGTATGACTGAACACAGTATCAATTATGCATACAAAAATGACAAATCTATCGTCGTTCTTGGCTCTGGTGCTTATAGAATTGGTTCTTCGGTTGAATTTGACTGGTGTTCGGTTAATGCGATTCAAACAGCACGCAAGTTCGGGTATAAATCTATTATGATTAACTATAACCCAGAAACAGTTTCTACCGATTACGATATGTGCGACCGCTTGTACTTCGACGAATTGAGTTTTGAACGCGTACTAGACGTTATCGACCTTGAAATTCCTAAGGGAGTGATTGTTTCCGTAGGAGGTCAGATTCCTAACAATTTGGCAATGAAATTACATCGTCAGAATGTGCCAATTTTGGGTACATCGCCAGTTTCTATCGACCGTGCGGAAAACAGAAATAAATTCTCTGCAATGCTTGACCAACTTGGCATTGACCAACCACGTTGGGAAGCACTTACAAGCTACGACGAAATCGACAAATTCATTGACGAAGTTGGTTTCCCAGTATTGATTCGTCCTTCGTACGTTCTTTCAGGTGCTGCAATGAACGTTTGCTACGATAAAGAGCAAATGCACACATTCTTGGGCGCTGCCGCTAAGGTTTCTAAAGAATATCCAGTTGTTGTTTCCAAGTTTATGCAAAATGCAAAAGAAATTGAATTCGATGCAGTTGCTAAAAATGGTGAAATTATTGAATACGGAATTTCAGAGCACATTGAATTTGCTGGTGTTCACTCTGGTGACGCAACCTTGGTTTTCCCTGCACAAAATATTTATGTTGCAACAGCCCGCAGAATTAAACAAATCAGCCGTAAGATTGCTAAGGAATTAAACATCAGCGGTCCATTCAATATTCAGTATTTGGCGAAGAACAACGATGTGAAAGTTATTGAATGTAACTTGCGTGCGTCGCGTTCGTTCCCATTCGTTTCGAAAGTATTAAAACGCAACTTTATTGAAACAGCAACAAAGATTATGTTGGGCGAGCAAGTTGAAAAACCTGATTCAGCAGTATTTGACGTTGATCACGTTGGTATTAAGGCTTCGCAATTCTCATTTGCACGTCTTCACAGAGCCGACCCAATTTTGGGCGTAGATATGTCTTCAACTGGTGAAGTTGGTTGCTTGGGAACAACATTCGACGATGCCTTGTTGTCATCGTTATATTCGGTAGGATTCCGCAAACCAGAAAAAGGCGTTTTGGTTTCTTCGGGTGATGCAAAAGGTAAAGTTGACTTGTTAGAATCTTGCATGTTGTTACAAGAAAAAGGATTGAAAATTTATGCAACAGCAGGAACACAAAAATTCTTGGCTGAAAATGGTGTTACGGCAACGGCAGTTAACTGGCCAGACGAAACGCACGCAAAAGAAGACATTACCGAATTGATGCAAGAACATACAATTGATTTGGTAATAAACATTCCTAAGAACCAAACTCGTCGCGAATTGACAAATGGTTACAAAATCCGTCGTGCAGCAATCGACCACAATATTCCATTGTTTACAAATGCTCGCCTTGCAAGTGCATTCTTACATGCAGCTTGTTCAAAAGAATTGAGCGATATTCAAATCAAGAGCTGGCAAGAATATAGCATCAATTAAGATTGAATCTATTAATAGAGTGAAAATGGGAATGCTTTTACATTCCCATTTTTTGTAAAAAAAGAAAATTGCCTAATATTCAATTCCTGAATATTAGGCAAGAAATTGAAATGTGTAAAAAATAAAATTATGAAAAGACTATTGGTTATTGTTAGTGTAGTATTTTTTGTCGTGGGCTGTTCACAAACTACAAAGAATGAAAGTCAAGATGACTCTACAACAATCGTATGGATAGAAGACAAGCAAGGTCAAACAATTCAGGAACATCAAATTTTTCCAACAGTTCCTGATTCTATTTGGAACGAGTTAGGCTTGCAGGATGGCGTACCTTCAAGTATCAGTTGTTTTTTACTTCAAACAGAAGGAAAAACAATTTTAATTGATGCAGGTTTGGGAGCTCCGTTTAGTCAATTGCAACCTAAGATGTCCGAGTTGAACGTAAAACCCGATGAACTGGATTTAATTTATATTACACATTTGCATCCCGACCATATTGGAGGATTACTAAAAGATGATACGGTAGTTTTTCCTCATGCAGAATTATATATAAATCGTGTGGAAGTTGAGGCTTGGATGTCGATGGAAGGAGAACGCGGTATGTTGGCAAAGAAAGTGTTGGCTGCGTATAAAGACCATTTACATTGTTTTAACGCAGGAGATACACTTGCAGGTGGGGTGCAAACAATAGCCGCCTACGGTCATACACCAGGACATACGCTTTTTCAAAAAGATAGTATTCTTGTAATTGCAGATTTAATACATGGTGCTGCTTTACAAATGGAACATCCTGAATTTTGTCCATTCTTCGATATGGATTCTGTTGTGGCAACAGAAACACGAGTACGTATTTTGCAATATGCACGAGAAAACAAGCTAACGATGTATGGTATGCATTTACCAAATCCAGGGAATATCAAACTGAGTTTGCAGACTTACAATTAGTTGCAACAAAACTCCAAATTGAGATAATATTTTTAATCATTAGTAATGAAAAAAGGGAATGTGAAATCATTCCCTTTTTGCTAATAGGTTCTGTTCGTAAGGAATATTAAGCTTCGTTTTTATTTAGCGCTGCTTGCGAAATGTTTATTAAGAAATCACCCATTTTCTCCATATCTTCAAGAATATTGATGAAGAATATTCCTTCAAAATACGCATCGCCATTTTCTTCTATTTTTTGCATTTCTTGTTCTCTACAGTCGCTACGGAATGTATTGATTGCATATTCTGATTCTAACGCATTTGTAATATTGGAAAGAATTTCTTCTTTCGATATGTTTTCTAACATCGAAGTGTATGCGTTAGAGAGCAATGTTATCATTTTATGAAGTTTTGTCTTATGGTCATCTGAAAATTTTCGTCCGTATTGGTTCATGTGAAGAATGGTTCTGCTGATTGATTCTCCGCTATCGCCAAGAGATTCCAATTCTCCAACAATTCGTATGATTGCACGCATTTTTAGTGAGGAATCTTCGCTTAATCTGTCCTTATCAAGATTGTTGAGAAAAGAAATGATTTCAAATTCCATATCGTCGGATATTTGTTCGTACTCAACGAGTTTGTCTCTATACGGTTGGAATTTTGACGAATCATTGCAAATATCAATGGAGTCGGAAACACAGAAAAGTGATTGTTTCATTGTTTCCCCAAGTTTAATGATTTCTTTGTGTGCTTCAACTAATGCCAATTCTGGAGTGGTTATCAAGCCTGCATTGATATATTTTAATGTGTTTTTTTCTTTTGGTTTGTTGTCTTTGATAATGGCACAAACTATTTTTTCGATAATAGGAGTGAGGCCGATAAGGACACACGTGTTAACCATGTTGAATAGTGTGTGGAGTGTTGAAATTCCATAAAGAACTGCAGTATCGGCATCTGTTGTTAGTATGGAAACAATGTTTGTAACCAAATCTACAAGAGGATAGAACAAAACGAGAGCCCAAACCACACCAAATAAATTGAATATAGTGTGTGCTAATGCCGCTCTTCGTGCATTGGTTGTGCCGACAGACGCAGCAATGTTGGCTGTGATAGTTGTTCCTATGTTTTCTCCGAGTACCATGGCGCAGGCCATTTCAAAAGGAATCCAGTTCATGTTTAGCATGATAAGCGTTAGTGCAACAGTGGCGCTGGAAGATTGGAGTATTAAAGTGAGAATTGTTCCTACTCCAAGAAATGCTAACACAGACCAAAAACCGTGTCCGCACCAGTTTTTGATAAATTCCAATACTTGCGGTGTTTCCTTTAAGTCAGGAATTGATTCTTTCATAAGTGAAAGTCCAAGAAATAGCAAGCTAAATCCTATTATGAGTTCACCTATATTTTTCCTTTTGCTTTTGTTTGATATGCTCAGTAAGAATCCTATTGCCATGAATGGTACAGCAAGAGCAGAAATGTCGGCTTTGAACCCGAATATTGCTATTATCCATGCAGTCATGGTGGTTCCAATATTAGCACCCATAATGACACCGATTGCTTGTGTAAGTGTCAAAAGACCAGCATTAACAAACCCAACGACCATTACCGTTGTTGCGCTAGATGACTGGATTGTTGCAGTTACACCGAAACCAGTAAGAACTCTCTTGAAAGGGTTTGAGGTCATTGATGCAATAAACTTTCGTAGGCTTTCACCTGCTGCTTTTTGTAAACCAGAACTCATGGTATTCATACCATAAAGAAACATTCCGAGTGCGCCAATAAGAGTGAAAATAGTTAGTATCATAATCATTGTCTTTTTTATTTGTGGGACAAAGATTATGTTAATTTTTCGGTTAGAAAATAGCACTAAAAACAATTAACGAAGATTTAATGCTTATTTAACAAAAAATAAAGATAGAGGGGATTTTGCTTAACAATAAGTTAACGTGACTAAATCTTTTATGTATTTGGATGTTCCATAAATTTTGAACTTATTGTATGGAAAAGAGTACAAGAAATATAAACAAATTAGATATTTTATTAACAGAATTATTTTGTGTCTAATTTTTTTTGTAACTTTTCCACAAATTTGTAAATCTTGGTATTGTAGGGTTTTATGAATTGTGATTGTCTTAATTAGAAAATTTCTATGAAAATGAAAAAATATATTCTTCTTGTTGTTTCATTATGTTTAGCTACTTATTTTGCAATTGGTCAGACGTTTTCTGCTGAATATTACAAAAAAGCCTTGTGGATGACGACACGATTTTATGGTGCTCAACGATCAGGGAATGGGCATAATTGGTTAATCGCGGACCATGAGCCAACCAAAGTTGCGGATAATCTTACTGGTAATTTAAAAAATTTTGTAAAAGGACAGGATTTTGTAAAAGATGCCGATGGTTCTTACGATTTAACTGGAGGGTGGTTTGATTGTGGTGACAACGCGAAATTTGGTCAAACGGAATTTTATTCGGGCTATATGTTATCACTTGCATATTCAGAATTTCCAGATGGTTTTGACGATTACTATTCACAAGATTACATTGGTTATCGTACAGCAAAAGATTATTCTTGGGAAGGAGGTAAAGGAGTTCCTAACGGAATACCTGACATACTTGACGAATTAAAATATGCCACAGATTTTTTTATGAAATGTATTCGTGATAAAAGCACATTTTATTATGAAGTTGGTAACGATGGGTATGATCATGCAATATGGTGTACATCACCAGTAAAAGCTACATTAAGTCGGGCGCAAGGTGGAGAAGCAGATGGTTCACGACCAGTACAAAAGAAAAGTGGTTCTACAACATCTATGACCTCGCTTTGTGGTGCAACATTAGCTAATATGGCACGATGTTACAAAAAATTTGATCCTGATTATGCTGCACAATGTTTGTCAAAAGCTATAGTCGCGTATGAATATGTAACTAGCACTACAAAAGGTAATACTGCATGTTCAAATGCAAGTATTTATCCTGCGAAATCAAAATACGAACCAGACCTTGTTATTCTTTGTATGGAACTATACCGTGCGACAGGTAATAAAACATATTTAACTGCAGCACAAGGTTATTCTTCTTGGATGGCAAGCGAGGGAGGATATAACCATTATTATACTTTATGTTACAACAATACAGAAGATCTTGCTTGTTACTTAATGGCTGTATATGGTGCTGGAGAGCAACAAGTAAATGCGAAAAAAGCAATGGATTTTTATATAAAATTATATAAGCCATCATCAGGATTCATTTTAAATGTAAAACATGGAGATTGGGGAGAACTTCGTTTCCCTGCAAATCAAGCCTTTCTGTATGGCTTATACGAAAAACATATTAATAAAAATGGAACTACAATAAACCCATACTCGGCAGGAACCGTTGATTATATATTAGGTGATAATAGCAAGAATTTT
>JAZRVS010000097.1:0-22687 GCA_045599365.1 Bacteroidales bacterium | reverse complement strand
TATAATTTCGGGATTGTAGCCATGACGTTGCGCACATTGTGGCAAATAATAAGGGTCAACACCAATGCAATGTGCTCCAACTAACCCTGGCTTGTATGGTAAAAAATTCCACTTTGTTGAGGCAGCATCGAGTACGTCATTTGTGTCAATATCAAGGACATTGAATATTTTTGACAATTCGTTAGCAAAGGCTATATTTATATCTCGTTGTGAGTTTTCAATTACTTTAGCAGCTTCTGCAACTTTTATTGATGGAGCCAAATGTGTTCCTGCTTCTATGACAGATGCATAAATAGCATTGATTTTTTCTCCAATTTCTGGTGTCGAACCAGACGTAACTTTTTTTATTTTTTCAACTGTATGTTGTTTGTCGCCTGGATTTATTCGTTCTGGAGAGTATCCTGCAAAAAAGTCAATGTTATATTTCAATCCAGAAAATTTTTCAACGACAGGAATACATTCGTCTTCCGTAACTCCAGGGTATACTGT
The DNA here is from genome assembly GCA_045599365.1 of Bacteroidales bacterium. Taxonomy (GTDB): domain Bacteria; phylum Bacteroidota; class Bacteroidia; order Bacteroidales; family UBA1715; genus UBA1715. Next base: position 22,198 of record JAZRVS010000097.1, on the reverse strand, counting down.
TGATTCATAAACTACAATGTCATTTTTGGAAATCACTTTTCCAATTGTTTGACTTGCTCCATACAATGGGGTTAAGTCTGGGTTGTTGTTTTTGTCAACAGGAGTTGGAACTGCAACGATATAGAAATTGCAAGAGCGAATGTCTTCAATGTTTGAGGTACATTTAAAACCATTCTTTATAGCTTTTTGAAGCAATTCATCGCTGACTTCAAGCGTTGCGTCGTGTCCTTGCATTAGTGCTTTTACTCGATTTTCATTCATATCGAAACCTATTGTTTCGTATTTAGTGGAAAATAATCGAGCTAAAGGTAAACCAACATAACCCAATCCAATTACGCAAATTTTTGTTTTCATTTTTTTGATATCAAACATTGACAATTACAAAGGTAAAAAAAAATGTAAAAAGTGTTGTGTGTAGAGTCCAAAAAAGAAAGGCGAAACAAAATGTTTCGCCTTTCTCTATTCAAAATTGAAGAATTTTATTCAAAGACAATAGTTTTATTGTTGAATACCAGTGTTTTATGTTGAATGTGCGACCAAATTGCTTTTGAAAGTACGATTTTTTCCAGATCCAAACCTTTTCGTTTCATATTCTCAACGGTGTCTTTGTGAGAAACTTCGGTAACACCTTGAGCAATAATTGGTCCCGCGTCAAGTTCAGGAGTAACGTAATGGCTTGTCGCTCCAATCAATTTCACACCACGTGCATAAGCCGATTCGTATGGTTTTGCTCCTGGGAATGCTGGCAAAAACGAATGGTGAATATTGATAATTCTATTTGTGTAATCTTTTATAAATGAATCGGATACAACTTGCATATATCGGGCAAGAATCACTAAGTCAATATTATTTTCGAGCAACAACTTTTTGATTTTTGCTTCTTGTTCCAATTTGTTTTCAGGTGTGATTGGCAAACAATAATATGGAATGTTGAATTCTTCTGCAATATGACGAAGTTTCTCGTGATTGCTTACGATAAGCGGAACTTCAATGTCCCATTCTCCAGAACGAGCGCGAGAAAGAATGTCATAAATACAATGTGACAGATTTGATACAAAAATTGCTAAACGTTGTTTTGTGTTTGAAAAATGAATTTCAAATGTCATTTTTGCAGGTTTTGCAATCATTGTGGTGAAATAGTCTGCAATTTTCTCTGCTGGAATATTAAAACCTTCCAAGTCCCATTGAACACGCATAAAGAATTCTCCTTCTTGGTGGTCAACGTGTTGGTCAAGGTACAAGATGTTTCCGTTGTTTTTCAAAATAAAATCGGTAACTTTCATTACAATACCTTTTTGGTCTTTGCAATGAACCAAAAGAGTCGCCGTTTGTTTTGCGTTATTTTCCATTATTCCAATGAATTAGCAAGTTCTTCTGTGATTTCAAGGTTGTGGTAAACAGCACTTACATCATCAATTTCTTCCAATGCGTCAACAAATTTCATTACGCTTTGAGCATCTTCCAAAGGAAGTTCTTTCATTGTGTTTGGAATTTGTTTCAATTCTGCGCTGTCAATTTCAACTTTCATTTCTTCCAACTTTTGTTGAATACTTCCAAAAGAATCGTAAGGACAATATAATGTTAAGATTTCTTCGTCTTCTGTATCCAATTCGTCTAAACCAGCGTCAATCAATTCAAATTCGAATTCATCCAAAGGCATTGAAACCGCACTTCTCTTGATTTCAAAAACGCCTTTTCTGTCAAAAATGAAAGCAAGAGAACCGTTGTTACCAAGGTTGTTGTTGAATTTTTTAAAACAAGTTCGAACTGCTGTATAAGAACGATTGTTGTTGTCGCTCAAACATTCAACGAATACAGCAACACCACCATTTGCGTAGCCTTCGTATGTCAACAATTCAAAATCAGATTTGTCTTGCTTACCTTTGTTGATTGCACGTTCAATAACATCTTTTGGCATATTTTGGCTCTTTGCATTTTGAATACAAAGACGCAAACGAGGATTCATATCTGGATCGCTGCATTGACCTTCTTTTACTGCAATTGTAATTTCTTTTGAAATACGAGAGAAAATTTTACTTCTTTTGGAGTCATTTGCTCCTTTATCTCTCTTAATTTTTGCCCATTTACTATGACCTGACATACGATTTTGATTTAATTTGAGCAAAAATATAATTTTTTTTGAATTTATGCCGATAGAACGATGGCATTTTCGATTATCTTTGTGGAAATTTGAACCGAATGACCGAATACGAAAAAATACTACAACAATATTGGGGATATCCAAAATTTAGACCGCTACAGCAAGAAATTATAGAAAGTGTTTGCGATGGAAAGGATACGTTGGGATTGATGCCAACTGGAGGTGGCAAGTCAATTACATTCCAAGTCGCGGCATTATCAAGACAAGGAACTTGCATAGTGGTAACACCACTTATTGCATTGATGAAAGACCAAGTTGACAATCTTAAACGACGAGGAATACAGGCTGTTGCTATCTATTCGGGAATGAGTAGGATTGCTATTGAACAAGCATACAATAATTGTATTTTAGGAAATTATAAGTTCTTATATATTTCGCCAGAACGACTTAAAACGCAACAATTTTTAGATGTACTTAAAAAATTGACTGTTTGTTTGTTGGCTATAGATGAATCTCATTGTATTTCGCAATGGGGATACGATTTTAGACCTTCATATTTAGAAATTGCAAATATTCGCCAATATTTACCGAAAGTACCAGTTTTGGCATTGACAGCAACTGCCACTCCAGATGTCGTTGTTGATATTCAAGAAAAATTGCAATTCAAGGAATTGCATTCTCTTTCTAAAAGTTTTGAACGAAAAAATTTGACATATTTCGTCAAAAAGAAAAATGACAAGTTGGGGGCATTACTTACAGTTTGTCAAAAAACAAAAGGAACAGGTATTGTATATGTCTCTACCAGAAAGGAAACGAAGGAAATTGCATTCTTTTTGCAGCAAAATGGTATTATAGCTGATTTTTATCACGGTGGACTTGATTCAAAAACTCGTGTTCAAAAGCAAGAATTGTGGATGAAAAATCCTAATGAAGTTATGGTTTCAACCAATGCCTTTGGAATGGGAATTGATAAACCCAATGTCCGTTTTGTAGTACATTTACACATTCCAGAATCGTTGGAGGCCTATTTCCAAGAAGCAGGTCGTGCTGGCCGAGACGAAAAAGATTCTTTTGCTGTTCTATTTTATAATGATGCAGATGTGCAAAAATCAAGAGAAAATTTCGAGAAAAAATATCCTTCTCTTGATTTTGTGAGAGAAGTGTACGATTGTTTAGCAACATATTGTGGTATCGCAATCGGGTATGGGGCGAAACAGGTTTGTGATTTCAATTTGATAGATTTTTGTCAGAAATACAAATTGCCTTTTATTGAAACTGCAAATAGTATAAAATTGCTTGACGAAGAGGATATTATTGTCTCAACAGAAATTGACGATGCAACATCTAAATTACAGTTTTTATTAAATCGTTTTTCATTGTATCGCTACCAAGTAGAACATCCAAATTTAGATAACTTTATAAAGTTAATTCTTCGGAATTACCCTGGAGTGTTTGCCGAGCGCATAAATTTTTATGAGGACGATATGGCTCGTCGTTTTGGAATGACAGTAGAGGAGTTAAAAAAGATACTCAATTATTTAAGTCAAGTTGAGGTTATTGATTATGAGCCTGCAAAGCAAACTCCGATAGTGATTTTTAATGAAGATAGAGTTGCTGCAGGTCAATTGCGATTTAATGAGACTCGCATAAAAGAACGCAAAGAACGACAACGAAAACGGTTGCAAGCAATATTGAGTTATGTAACGAGTGACAATAAGTGTCGGAGTATTCAACTTCTTGAGTATTTCGGAGAAAAAACGGGTACTCGTTGTGGTAATTGCGACGTGTGCCTAACACGTAATGATGTAGATGTGAATAAATTGCAATTTGATTACATCGTTGAAGAATTAAAGGCAAAAATTGGTAATCAACCTGCTACGTTGAGTGAAATTATTCGTTCTTCAAAATTCGAGGAGGAAAAAATAATTGAGGTCATCCATTATTTGTTGGACAAAGGGAAAATTATTTATTCTGATGGAGCTCGTCTTGTATGGAATAAATTTTAAGAGAATAATATACAAGTTGACAGTACAATCACTTGTAATTTGGTATCAGTTTTTAGTTTATATTTCGTAATGGTAAGTTGATTACACAAAGAGATTCGTCTGACAACTATCAACTAAACTATTGCCAGCGATGTCCATCATTATCTTTTAAAGTTATATATGTCGTAATACAATAGACAAAAATGCCAATAAAAAAGGAGACAACGAATTCGCATTGTCTCCTTTCGATATGTTGTTGGTTTTATAACAAACTAACGCTTCGTTTTACGAATTCTTCGAGTGCTTCACCTTTAAGCATATTGTTCGAAATCAAAGCCAAATCAATCAATTGTTTTACTGTTTTGTTTGATTTGCCGTATTCGGTCAATGCATCTTTCTTCTTGCTTTCAAGTTCGCTGATTTGCTTATTTATCGTTTCAAGTTTTTCTTTGTCAGCCGCAGGAATTTCTTCATCTTTTTTGCCTTTCTTGGCGTCTTCAAGTTGTTTTTGCTCGTCTTTCAAAGGTTTCAACTCATTGCCGATTTTGTCAAGATTTTCTTTCGTTGCTGCAATTTTATCGGCATTGATTTTTTCAATCAATGGGTGATTTGCATTTACAATCAAATTGTAAGAATCTGGAATTTGACTGTAGAAACTCATGCCAGGATTCATTTGTGCCATATCTTTCATACGACGCATATATTCTGATTGTGTTACGATAATTGGAGCTTCGTCGGCTGAAAGATTTTCGAATTGAACCATAAATTCTTTTGCCGCTTGTGAAGAAAATACAACTGACAAATCGTCTTTTTCTTCTTGCGACATCTTTGATTCTGTTTTGTCGTCTTTCTTTACAAGATTTTCAATAATGTCGGCATCGACACGAGTGAACGAAACTTTCTCGAATTTTTGTTCCAATTGGCTAATTAGGTGAGAATCCAAATGTCCGTCCATCAACAAAACATCGTAACCTTTGTTTTTTGCCTTTTGTATGTAGCTGTATTGTGTTTCTGGGTCGTTTGCATACAAATAGATAAGAGTTCCGTTTTTGTCAGTTTGATTGTCTTTAATCAATGTTTTGTATTCTTCGAAAGTAAAGAATTTGCCGTCAACATTTTTGAATAGAGCGAAGTCTTTGGCACGGTCGTAGAATTTTTCTTCGCTCAACATTCCGTAGGTGATGAATAATTTTAGATCGTCCCATTTCTTTTCGTATTCTTCACGACTATTTTTGAATATGTCTTGTAAGCGGTCGGCAACTTTTTTTGTAATGTGACTTGAAATTTGTTTTACGTTACGGTCGCTTTGCAAATAGCTACGCGACACGTTCAAAGGAATGTCAGGAGAATCAAGAACGCCGTGCAACAAAGTCAAGAAATCTGGAACAATTCCTTCAACAGAGTCTGTTACAAACACTTGGTTGCAATACAATTGGATTTTGTTCTTCTGAACTTCAAAATTGTTTCTGATTTTGGGGAAATAAAGAATACCAGTCAAGTTGAAAGGATAATCAACATTCAAATGAATGTAGAACAAAGGATCGTCGGCCATTGGATACAATTCTTTGTAGAAGTTTTGGTAATCTTCGTCTTTTAGGTCGGCTGGTTTTTTAGTCCACGCAGGAACAGGATTATTGATTACATTATCTTCTTCAGTGTCAACATATTTACCATCTTTCCATTCTTGTTTTTTGCCAAAAACGATTTGAACAGGTAAGAATTTGCAGTATTTCTTTAGCAATTCTTCGATTTTTTCTTTTTTCAAATATTCTTCGGCATCTTTGTCAATATGAAGAACGATGTCGGTACCAACCGTTGCTTTTTCGATTTCGTCAAGAGTAAAGTCTGGATTTCCATCGCACGACCATTTTACAGCCTTTGCACCTTCTTGATACGATTTTGTAAGAATGTCAACAGAACTTGCAACCATAAATGCAGAGTAGAATCCAAGACCAAAGTGTCCGATAATTGCTTCGGCTTTGCCCTCAAATTTTTTCAAAAATTCATCGGCACCCGAAAAAGCAATTTGGTTGATGTATTTGTCAACTTCTTCGGCTGTCATACCAATACCATCGTCGGAAATAGTGATGGTTTTACCTTTTTCGTCAAGGATGATGCGAACCTGGGCATTAGACAAATCTTTGTCGTATTTGCCAAGTTTAGCAAGAGTTTTAAGTTTTTGAGTTGCGTCAACTGCGTTAGAAACAAGTTCGCGCAAGAAAATTTCCTGGTCGGAATACAAGAATTTTTTGATTACTGGGAAAATGTTTTCGGTGGTTACACCAATTTTACCTGATTGCATACTTTATATAATTTAAGTTCTACAAAAATTTCGTTGCTTGCAATTGTCAATTAGTATGCCAGTGAAAATTTGTTGACAAAGTGTCATATTATGACAAAAGTGCGAATCCTTCTTGTCAGTTTTTTTTAAGAGAACGGAGTACTCTATAATAATGTAAAAGTTTTTTGGAAAGAAAATTTTTGGATTTAGTTTGTAGAAACAAAATATTTATTATTTTTGCGTCCCGATTAGTGGGAAAAGTATATATTAAATTTAACTCAAGTGGATACTTTAAGTTACAAAACAAAATCAGCCAATAAGGCTACTGTTCAAAAGGAATGGTTCGTTGTTGATGCAACAGACCAGGTAGTAGGTAGAATGTGTGCTCAGATTGCAAAAATTGTAAGAGGGAAGCACAAACCATCATTCACTCCAAATGTAAATTGTGGAGACGGAGTAATCGTAATTAACGCTGAGAAAGTAAAATTTACGGGAAACAAGATGACAGACAAAGAATACATCCATCACACGATGTATCCTGGTGGTCAGAGAATCCAAACTCCAGCAGATTTGATGGCAAAGGATCCTACAAGAATTATTTATAATGCTGTAGCAGGAATGCTTCCAAAAAATTCTTTGGGAAGAGACTGCTTAAAGAATTTGTTTGTGTATGTTGGTCCTAACCACAAACAAGAAGCACAACAACCAAAGGAATTAAAGTTTTAAGAGAATAGAGTATGGAAGTAATAAATGCTTTAGGTAGAAGAAAATCTGCAATCGCAAGAATTTACGTTAAAGAAGGAAAAGGGAAAATCATGGTTAATGACCGTGAGATGGAAAACTATTTTCCAGAAGATCGTCTTCAATTCATAGTAAAACAACCATTAGCTCTTCTTGAGAAAGAAGGAAACTTTGATATCAAAGTTAACTTAGCAGGTGGTGGTATTAAAGGTCAAGCAGAAGCATTACGTTTAGCTATTGCAAGAGCTTTGGTAAAAATGGATGAAGAGAATAAGACACCTTTGAAAAAACAAGGCTTCTTAACGCGTGATCAACGTGAGGTTGAACGTAAGAAACCAGGTCAAAAGAAGGCACGTAAAAGATTTCAATTTAGTAAACGTTAGTATTAATCTATTCGATTTAGAGCGTTGTTTAGACTCAAAATCCACAAGACTACATATTGTATATGTGCTACTTGTGAATTGCTTTAATATTGAATGCAAACAACAAATAAAATGGCAAGAGCAAATTTTGAAGAATTATTAGAAGCAGGTGTTCATTTTGGACACTTAAAAAGAAAATGGCATCCAGCAATGGCTCCATACATCTTCATGGAGAAAAATGGTATCCACATTATTGACCTTCATAAAACAGTAGCGAAGATTGATGAGTCAGCTGAAGCCTTGAAAAAAATCGCAAAATCAGGTCGTAAGATTCTTTTTGTAGCAACGAAAAAACAAGCAAAAGATATTGTTGCTGAAAGAATTTCTGCAATAGGAATGCCTTTCATCACAGAACGTTGGAGTGGTGGTATGTTAACAAACTTCCCAACAATTCGTAAAGCTGTGAAGAAAATGAGTTCTATTGATAAAATGGAACAAGATGGAACATTTGCATCTCTTTCTAAACGTGAGGTATTGCAAATTAATCGTCAACGCGAAAAATTACAAAAGAATTTGGGCAGTATCGTGAACCTAACACGTCTTCCAGCTGCTTTGTTCGTTGTTGATGTTGTTCGTGAACATATTGCTATTAAGGAGGCTACACGTTTGGGTATTCCTGTATTTGCAATCGTTGATACAAATGCAAATCCAAATCTTGTAGATTTCGCAATTCCTGGAAATGATGATGCAGCAAAATCTGTAGATGTGATTCTTTCTAAAGTTTGTGCCGCAATTCAAGAAGGTCTTGATGAAAGAAAAGTAGAAAAGGATAAAGAAGTTGAAGCAGCAGTTAAAGAAGAAAAGGCTGAAGGTGAAGCAGAAACTCCTGCTAAACCAGCAAGAAAAACAGCTGCAAGAAAAACAACAAAAAAATAATTGATTATGGCAAATATTACAGCTGCTGATATCGCAAAACTTCGTGGAATGACGGGTGCAGGTCTTATGGACTGTAAGGGCGCTTTGACTGAAGCCGAAGGAGATTTCGATAAAGCAATAGAAATTTTAAGAAAAAAAGGACAAAAAATTGCAAGCAAACGTCAAGATCGCGATGCAAAAGAAGGTTGCGTTTTGAGTGGTGTAACTGCAGATGGAAAAACAGCAGTTATTGTTTGTGTAAATTGTGAAACTGACTTCGTGGCTAAGAATGGCGATTTTATTGATTTTACAAAGTCTATCCTTGAGGTTGCTTTGAATGTTCTTCCTGCTAATGCTGACGAACTAAAACAACAAGAAATAGGTGGTCGTAAAATCGCAGATTTATTGACAGACCAAATGGGTAAGATTGGTGAGAAGATAGATTTGGGTTGCTACGAAAAAGTTACGTCAGAACAATCTTTTGCTTATACTCACATGGGTAATCGTCTTGCTACTATTGTTGGCTTTACTGAAAAAGTTAACGATTCTCAAGTAGGAAAAGATGTTGCAATGCAAGTTGCAGCAATGAATCCAGTTGCAGTTGACCAAAACGATGTTCCTCAATCTGTTATTGATTCAGAAATAGAAATTGCGAAAGAAAAAACAGTTCAAGAACAAATTCAAAAAGCTGTAGAGGTAGCACTTAAGAAAGCTGGAATCAATCCAAATCTTGTAGATTCAGAAGATCACATGTCTTCAAACGTAATGAAAGGTTGGATTACGGAAGAACAAGTTGCTCAAGCAAAAGAAATAATTGAGAAGGTAACAGAAGAAAAGAAAGGAAATATACCTGCAGCAATGGTTGAGAATATTGCAAAAGGTCGTTTGAATAAATTCTTTAAGGAATCAACATTGATGAATCAAGAATTTGTGAAAGATGGCAAAATGACAGTTGGTCAATATGTTGATGCTTCACAAAAGGGCTTGAAAGTAACTGCATTCAAACGTTTCGGTCTTTCAAACTAAAATTTAAATTTGAGATTTAAAAAGGAGGGTTAAATGTTTTAACTCTCCTTTTTTTTGTTTAAATTGCTCCCATAATTTTTATGTTATGCTTCGGTACAAAAAAATATTGTTGAAATTCAGTGGTGAATCGCTTCAAGCAACTGATGGATTTAGTATTGACCCAGACAAATTGATGAAATATGCACATCAAGTGAAGGATGTTGTTGAGTTGGGCGTGAAAGTTTCTGTTGTAATTGGCGGTGGAAATATTTATCGTGGCTTGAATAGCAAAACAACTGGGTTTGATAGAATCAAAGGTGATTATATGGGGATGATGGCAACTGTTATCAATGCAGTCGCGCTTCAATCAGCGTTGGAAACGCTCAATATAAAATCTCGTGTATTGACAGGTTTTTCTATGGAACCAGTTGGTCAAGCATATTCTCAACGAAGAGTTCAAAAAGCATTTGAAAATGATGAAGTTGTAATTTTTGGTGGTGGAACTGGGAATCCTTTTTTTACAACAGATACTGCGGCAGCATTGAGAGCCGTTGAAATTGGTGCGGATGTCTTGTTAAAAGGAACTCGAGTAGATGGCGTATATGATTCAGACCCAGAAAAAAATCCACAAGCAAAAAAATATGATGAGGTTACATTCTCTGAAGCATATTCTAAAGGATTGAAAATTATGGATTTGACAGCATTTACAATGTGCAAAGAAAATAATTTGCCAGTAATTGTTTTTAATGTCGGTGATGAAACTTCTTTGACAAAAATCGTGTCTGGAGAAAAAGTAGGAACTTTAATAAAAAATTAGTATGAAACGTGTTTTTTCTATACTTCTTGTTGTATCAGTCTTTGGACTTCTTTCTTGTCATAGAGATAAGGATGAAGGACCCGCAGAGGGATTTATTGAATATCATGGACAAGAGTTAAAGGTAATGGACCCTGTTAAGTATGATTCTAATGGTGATGGTGTAATTGATGAGAATGATGCGACAATAGGAATTCTTGGTACGAACTTAAATACAAGTTGTAATGCTGATGGTTCACCATTGTATTCTGGCGAGGAATCAACACAGGGAGGAGGAACTACTACAGATGGCGGTGTTGTATTGGGGGAAAAACTATGTTATCACGATTTGGAGAAATACTGCAAACAAAATGGTGGATTTTATGCATTTGAAACATCCGTAAATGGTAGTAGAAGTAGTGTCGCTCAGTCAAATATGGAAACTAGTGATGTAAATGGTAATGGAATAGCTGATTTTATAGAAGATATTCGTTCAACAAAAAGTATATCGTCTATAGCATCAAAATTTGCAGATGAATATAAAACAGAAATAGAAAATAAAATAGAAACGGCATCAGGTCATCAAATTAGTACGAGTTTTGTAAAAGAAACTATCGAAAATGCGATTACTGTGGCGCTTGAAGAAGCATTGTATGCATCAAACGAAAGTATTGATATTTCAAGTGTGGAAACAATTGTAACGACTCGTGTTGCAACTGCAATTGCTGCTTGCGTAAAAGAAGCAGAATTGTCGCAATATATTTCGGCATCTGATTTAACGTCAATTGCAATTGAAATGGCAGAAAAGGTAGCAACATCAGTTACAAATTCTATATCATCTACAGTTTCGAAAGCTGTTATTGCACAATACGAAGCTCAAGTAGCAAGTGGCGCTGTTAAAAATGTTCAAGGTATTTGTCCTAATGGGTATCATATTCCATCAGATGTAGAATGGATGATTTTTGAATCTGCTTTGGGAATGTCAGCAACGGACTTAACAAAAGCTGGAGAGTCGGAAATAACGAGAGGTGCATCTGCAGGTGTTGCAAAAAGAATGGTAAATGAGTTCGGTTTTAATTATGGAGGTTATGCAAGTATAAATGGTACCTATGCACAACTTGGGGAGGCTGGCGTTTATTGGTCGTCAACTACAGGGAAAGATGACAAGGGAGATTTTGTATGGGTTCGACAAATTGACACGAGTTATTCTGGAGTTGTTCGTTTTAAGATGTACGAAAAATCAGGATTAAGTACTCGTTGTTTTAAAGATTAGAAAATACAAAGGCAAGTTTTGATACTTGCCTTTTTTTTATTAATATTTTGAGTTTACCACAACTCGTAAAATCGCAACAAAATGAATCGCATTTCTATTAAAAATTTGGCGGAAGAGGATCGTCCGCGCGAAAAAATGATACAAAAGGGTGCATCTGCATTGACAGATACGGAACTTTTAGCAATTATTATTGGATCGGGAACGCAGACTGATTCTGCACTCGATTTGGCAAAACGATTATTTGTTAACTCACACAATAGCTTACATGAATTAGGGAAATTTACGATAGATGATTTTACTAAAATAAAAGGTATTGGAGAGGCACGTGCTGTGTCCCTTCTTGCAACATTTGAATTAGGAAGAAGAAGAAATTTATCAGAAGCGAAGGAACAACATTCAATTACATCAAGCCGAGAAATTTTCAACTTAATGCAACCAAAAATTGGAGATTTGTCGCATGAGGAATTTTGGGCGATTTACCTTAATAATAAAAATGTTATTGTAGGAGAACGAAAAATCAGTTCTGGAGGAACAACTCAAACGGTTGTTGATACAAAAATTATTGCCAGATATGCAATTTCGTTGTTAGCAACAGGTCTCATAGTGTGCCATAATCATCCATCAGAAAATTGTTCTCCAAGTCATGAAGACCGAGAATTGACACGACAAATAGCAGAAGCGGTAAAATTGATAGACTGTAGATTGTTAGACCATGTAATAGTTTCAGGCTCATGCTATTTTAGCTTTTGTGATGAAGGATTGATATAATTTTTTCTTTCTCTATAAATGCCTGTTTTTACAATTTGAATCTTAAATGGAAACAATATACAGGTAGACTGCACAACCATTTGTAATCATATATCAGTAGATGGCTTTCTGTTTGATTTCCATAAAGGTAGGATGATTACACAAAGAGATTCGTCTGACAGCTGATAACTGGTATCTGTCAATTATATTATTGTCAAGATGTATACCATTACCTCTTAAATTGTTTATTTGTGTAAAAAACACACAAAACTATTTGCATTTATAAAAAATGTATGTATATTTACGTTGTGTAAAAAACACACAAATAAATGTTGTGGTTATGGTAGACGAAAAAAAAGCGACATATACGTATGAATATCCAAGACCTTCGCTTACGGCGGATTGCGTTATTTTTAGTTTTGATGGCAACGATTTAAAGGTTCTTTTGATAGAACGAGGGCTGGAACCTTTTAAAGGTAAGTGGGCTTTCCCTGGTGGTTTTATGCGAATGGACGAAACAATTGAAGAGTGTGCAAAGCGGGAATTACAAGAGGAAACAGGATTGGTTGAAACGCGTTTGGAGCAATTCCATGTGTTTAGTGATGTGAATCGAGACCCTCGTATTGATAGTTTTGGGAATCCTGTTCGCGTTGTAACCGTTGCGTTTTTTGCTCTTGTAAAGCAATCAGAAGTGAAGGGTGGAGATGATGCAAATAATGCTAAATGGTTTTCTATTAAAGAAATTCCACATCTTGCATTTGATCATGATTATATCTTACGTCTTGCTCACAGAGCATTAAAAGAGAAAATTTGTTTTGAACCGATTGGATTTGATTTGATGGGTCAAGAATTTACCATACCAGATTTGCAACGCTTGTATGAAGCAATTTTGGAAGTGAAGTTTGATAGACGCAATTTCCAGAAAAAAATATTGCAAACAGGTATTTTGAGAGACGTTGATGCAAGAGATGAAATAACACCGTATGAAATTTCTGATTCTTCATGTTGTCAATCGTACGGGGAAGTAAAACTTCGTAAAAAAGATATCCGAACTCTTTTTGAACCATGTGTTTCATACGATGTAATAGGTAAAAATCATGATGAAGACGAAAAGAATTCGGTAGGAAGAAAACCGAAAAAGTTTACGTTCAATAAAATGCAGTATGAGGCAATGAAACAGCCTGGAAAATTTAAACTTGAATTTTAATAGAAAAACAATATACAAGTTGTCAGTACAATTATTTGTAATCAGGTATCAGTAGTCTGTTTAATTTCCAAAATGGAAAGTTGATTACTCAAAGATATTCATCTGACAACTGATAACGGATAACTAAAATAGCGTTTGTAGTTACGATGTTTACTTCAGCATTAAGTTCTTGACTAAAAGAAAAAACGACGTATAATTACTTAGTTTTGATAAGTAGAAATTAGAAGATGGAAAATATAGAAAAAAGAATTTCGCCGTCACGTATTGTCTCGTTGGAGGCGAATGAAATATTTGTGTTTGGAAGTAATTTAGCAGGTATGCATGGTGGTGGTGCAGCTCGAGTGGCAGCAGATTTGTTCGGTGCTGTGTGGGGGCAGGGTGTCGGTTTGCAGGGACAGTCGTATGCAATTCCAACGATGCAAGGTGGTGTAGAAACAATAAAACCATACGTTGATGAATTTATTGCATTTGCAAGAGACCATCAAGAATTGAAATTTTTAGTAACTCGGATAGGTTGTGGTATTGCTGGCTTTAAAGATGAAGAAATAGCACCATTATTTGAGGATGCAAAAAGTCTTTTGAATGTGTGGCTACCAAAAAGTTTTTGGAAATAAGGTGAGATAGATTTTATATTCCTTTATCCTTTTATATGTACTAAGCATTCTGAGTCTTATGGATAACGTACAGCAAAAATATATGTGTATTTTGTTCAATTATCGTAGAGATTCATTCTTTATGCACAATGTGTGGAAGCGAATAAATATTAACTGTTAAAAATGAAAAAACTAATTTGCGTAATTTTCGTTTTGTATGCTTGTGGTTGTTTTGCTCAAACATCAGGAAAGGGTACATATATGGGTTCTCAATATTACTATTATATAACAAATGCGCGGAATTTAAAGTTCTGTTTTAGAAATGCGAATGGTGAGAATTATTCATCAATTGAAAATTTAAAAAGAGAAACTGAAACCAAAGGGAAAAAACTTCTTTTTGCTATGAATGGAGGTATGTATAATCCGAATGGAAGACCCACTGGATTATATATTGAGAACGGGAAAGTGATTAAGAAGTTGCAAGCAATACGATGTGGAGATACAAATTTTTCTATGTGTTTTGGTCAAGAGCCTACCAATGGAATTTTTGAAATAAAATATAATGGAATTGCGTCTGTTGTGAAATCATCTCAATATCAAAACGAAAATGTGAAATATGCAAGCCAATCGGGACCGTTACTTTTGTATGCGGGCGAAATCAATCCTAAATTTTTAAAAACATCCAAAAATATCAATTTGCGAAATGGTGTTGGCGTATTACCTAATGGTAAGGTAGTAATGATTATAGCTGAAAATATCACATTGTATAATTTTGCAAGTATTTTTAAGGATGAATTTCAATGTAAAAATGCTCTATATCTTGATGGTTCAGTATCTCAAATGTATATTTCAACAGAAAACAAAAAAGACATGGGAGGTAATTTTGGCGTAATCATTTTTGAATCTAAATAACTTGAGATTGTTAATAACTTATTCAATACTTTACATGCAAAATATCCTTTGTGAAAATCACTTTTTGTAAATTCGCTTACATTTCTTTAGGTATGTTTTGTGAAGAATGTAAAGTGTTGAAAATAAAGAATTAACATAAATAAAATGGCAGAAGAAAGTAAAGAACAAGAATACTCCGCCGATAGTATTCAAGTGCTAGAAGGTTTGGAAGCGGTAAGAAAGCGACCAGCAATGTATATTGGTGATATTGGACAAAAGGGTCTTCATCATCTTGTATATGAGGTTGTGGATAACTCAATAGATGAGGCTTTGGCAGGTTTCTGTTCAAATGTTGAGGTGATTATAAATGAGGATAATTCAATTACTGTTCGTGATAATGGTCGTGGTATTCCAGTTGGGTGGCATGAGAAAGAGAAAAAATCAGCGTTGGAGGTTGTAATGACCGTGTTGCACGCTGGAGGAAAATTTGACAAATCTTCGTATAAAGTTTCAGGTGGTTTACATGGTGTTGGTGTATCTTGTGTGAATGCTCTTTCAACGAAGTGCGTTGTTACGGTTTGTCGAGAAGGGAAAATTTTTCAACAAACGTATGCAAAAGGGAAACCACTAACGAAAGTAGAAGAAATAGGAGAAACAGATAAAACAGGAACAGAGGTTTCTTTTTGGCCTGATGATACGATATTTATGACAACAGAATATCAGTTCTCTATTTTGGAAAATCGTCTTCGCGAGTTGGCATACCTTAATAAGGGCGTTCATTTGACGTTGGCTGATAAGCGTAGTCTTGATGCGGAAGGCAAGCCAAAAACATTGTCTTTTTATTCGGAAGAAGGTTTGAAGGAATTTGCTGCGTATCTTGATGAGTCTCGTGAGTCGTTGATAGACGATGTGATTTATATTGATACTGAAAAAAATGGAATCCCAGTAGAATTGGCATTGAAGTATAATACAGAGTATAGCGAGAATGTTCATACGTATGTAAATAATATCAATACTATTGAAGGTGGAACGCATTTAGAAGGTTTTCGTCGAGGTTTAACTCGTACATTGAAGAAATATGCTGACGATCAAGGAATTCTTGAAAAACAAAAAATAGAAATTAGTGGAGATGATTTCCGTGAAGGTTTGACAGCAGTTGTTTCGGTGAAGGTTATGGAGCCTTTGTTTGAAGGTCAAACGAAAACAAAACTTGGAAATTCAGAGGTTTCAAGTGCTGTTGATCAGGCGGTAAGTGAAATGTTGAAATATTATTTGGAAGAACATCCAAAGCAAGCAAAAACTATTGTCGATAAAGTTGTTTTGGCTGCTCGAGCTCGTATTGCTGCTCGTAAAGCACGTGATGTGCAACGAAAAACAGCAATGTCGGGTGGTGGACTTCCTGGAAAATTAGCAGATTGTTCTGATCGAAATCCTGAAAAATGTGAATTGTTCCTTGTTGAGGGAGATTCAGCAGGTGGTTCTGCAAAACAAGGTCGAGATCGTCATTTCCAAGCAATTTTACCATTGCGTGGTAAAATTTTGAATGTGGAAAAGGCAATGCTTCATAGAATTTATGAAAGTGACGAAATCAATAACATTATGAAAGCTCTTGGTATCACAATCGGAACGGATGAGGATAGTAAGGCTGTAAATGTTGAGAAAATTCGATATCACAAGATTGTAATTATGTGTGATGCCGATGTGGATGGTAGCCACATTGAAACTTTGGTAATGACTCTATTCTTCCGTTATATGAGAGAAGTGATAGAAAAGGGTTATTTGTATGTTGCTTGTCCACCGCTTTATTTGGTGAAATCAAAGAATCAAAAACGCTATTGTTGGACTGAAGAACAACGAATTGCGGCTATCGAAGAATTCAGTGCTGGAAAAACTTCGGAAAAATCAGTTGTTGTTCAGCGTTATAAAGGTCTTGGAGAAATGAATCCAGAACAATTGTGGGAAACTACAATGTGTCCAGAAAATAGAACTCTTCGACAGGTAACAATAGAAAGTAGTGCAGCAGCAGATGCAGCAATAGCAATGCTTATGGGCGATGATGTTCCTCCTCGTCGTCAATTTATTGAAGAAAATGCAAAATATGCAAATATTGATGCTTAGTAATAAAACGAATAACTAACTCTAAAAAAAGAACACTAATATGGAATTTATAGTTTCGTCTTCTGATTTGTTATCGCAGTTAAATGCGTTAAAAACTGTCATAAATTCAAAAAATCCATTGCCAATTTTGGATGATTTCTTATTTACTCTTGATGGAAAATCATTGAAAATTGAGGCAACAGACTTGGAAACAAGAATGGAGACAACAATGCAACTCGAATCTGCAAATGGAAGTGGTATTTTTGCCGTAAATGCAAAACAATTAACAGATAGTTTGAATTTGTTCTCTGACGAACCACTTACGTTTAAAGTCAATTTGGATAATTATTCAATAGAGTATTTTTCTGCAAGTGGAAAGTATAAAATTTGTGGAGAAAGTGGAGAAGAGTATCCTCGCGTGATGAGTTTGAATGAAGATACAAAAACATCGGTTTCAATCCCATCGGAAATTATTCAACATGGATTGGCAAGTTCTGTATTTGCGTCAGGTGATGATCCTACTCGTGTAGTATTGAATGGCGTTTATGTAGAATTGAACCAAGAACATCTTCGCTTTGTTGCAACTGATGGTAATCAGCTATCACGATATACGAGAACTGACGTAAAAACCGATAATGCAACTTCGTTTATCTTGCCAAAAAAGACAGCAACATTATTGAAGGCACTTGCAGCAAAAGATGGTAACAATGTGGTTGTAGAATTTGATGATACGTTGAAACAAGTTATTGTTAAATTGACATCGTACACAATGTCTTGTCGCGTAATAGAAGGAAAATTTCCAAATTATGATGCAGTAATTCCAAGAAATAATGCCAATGATGTGTCTTTAACGAAAGAAGACTTTTATAGAAAGATTCGTCGTGTTGCATTCTTCTCTGAAACAAACGTAAATCTTATTGTTTTGAATATTGATGGCACAATGATGGAAATTCGTGCAAAGGATTTGAATGCTAATACTTCGGCACAAGAACAAATGGCTTGTCGTCATGACGGTGATGCAATTCAAATTGGTTTCAAATCAAAACTTTTATTGTCAATTTTGGATAATATTAGTAGCGAAGATGTACATTTTTCTTTTGGCGATGGTCAAACCAAGGCTTGTTTGATTTCTCCAGTTGATAAATTGGATCCAAACGAAGATGTTCTTATGCTACTTATGCCAATGATGATATAATAGGTATTTCTTAACAATGGAGTGATGGATTTTATTCATCACTCCTATTTTTTTCCTATGAAACTTAAATTACATAAACCAATTGTTTTTTTCGATTTGGAAACTACAGGACTAAATCTTGTAAGTGATAGAATCGTGGAAATTTCGTTGTTGAAGGTTTTGCCCGATGGACAGGAAATTTCTAAAACACAAAGAATAAATCCAGGTATTCATATTTCTGAGGCAGCAACAGCAGTTCATCATATAACCGATGAAGACGTTGCTGGTATGCCATCGTTCAAAAGTTTGGCTACCGAGATTGCTAATTTTATTGGAGATAGCGATATAGCTGGTTATAATTCAAATAAATTTGATGTGCCAATGTTAGCAGAAGAATTTTCGCGAGCAGATGTCATTTTTGATTGGAACAAACGAAAATTTGTTGATGTTCATGTCTTGTATTTGAAAAAAGAACCTCGTACCTTGTCGGCAGCATACAAATTTTATTGTGGGAAAGATTTAGAGGGTGCTCATGCTGCAGATGCTGATACAAACGCGACTTACGAGGTTTTACAAGCACAATTAGAGAAATACTCTGATGTACAGAATACGATTGATTTTTTGAGTGAATATACTCATCAAACGAATAATGTTGATTTCGCAGGCAGAATTGTTTATAATGACAAAAAACAAGAGGTCTTCAATTTCGGGAAATACAAGGGACAATTGGTTTCTGATGTATTTCGACGAGACCCAAGTTATTATTCGTGGATGATGCAAGGCGAATTCTTATCAAATACAAAACAGGTTATTACAGCAATAAAACTACGTACATTCGGTAAATAAAATAATGAAAATCATTGCTTTGGAATATGGACACAATGTGGCAACTATTGATGAATCAATGGCTTGTTATCCAGATTCAACATTGATTCGTAACAATGATGATTTTTACGTTCCCAATTTTTCTAAACAAATAGTTGCTTATGTCGGTATTTATTTGCAATTCAATAAAATAGGAAAATGTATAGAGTCGCGTTTTACCGAAAGATATTACCAAGAAGTTGGGTGTGCTATAAAATTTATGGCTGGCGATGTAATAGAGCGAAATCGTATAGTAGGAACGGCGACAGATATTGCTTGTAGTTTTGATGCTTCGTTGGCAATTAGCAATGAGAAAATTCATAGAAAACAAGCATACGATTATATCGCAAAAATCAATAATCAAGTAGTTGATTTTAATCAAGAGGCTTTTGAAAAAATTCCAGAACTTTTGGCTGTTGCTTCAAAATATTTTACTGTGAAAATTGGCGATTTATTCTTTTTACCTTTGGTGAAGAATCCAATCTCAATTTCTATTGGTGATGTTTTTGATATTTCTATAGATGGGAAACAATTATTAACATGTACAATTAAATAAATCTATGAGTACTTGTAACTTGCAACGAGTGTGGAATTTTCTTGATGTTTTATACGACAATAATAACAAGCCTTGGTTTGACACACACAAAGATGAATATAAATCGGCACTTGCTGATTTTCAGTCTTTTAGCGAACAATTGATTTCTGGAATATCGCAATTTGATAAAAGTGTTGCTGGTTTGACTGTGAAAGATTGTACGTATCGCATTTATAGAGATTTACGTTTTTCATTAGATAAAACACCATATAAAACACACATGGGTGTGTATGTGTGTCCACAAGGGAAAAAGAGTGGAAATGCAGGCTATTACGTTCATATTGAGCCACATTCAGAAAATATGTTGGTTGCTGGATTGTATATGCCAACACCAGAAGTACTAAAAAGTGTGCGAGAGGAAATTATGTGTAATGGAAAAAATTTTGATGCTATTATAAAGTCATGCAAACATTTTGAGTTAGATTGGACTTCGGCTCTAAAAAAAGTTCCAAATGGTTGGAATAATGGCGATGAGTATTCTGATTACTATAGATTGAAAGATTTTGATGTCGTTCAACCAATTACAAAAGAACAAATTACGTCTTCCGATTTCTTGGCTTTTGTGTTGAACGAATTTAAGGGAACAAGGAAATTAAATGAATTGTTAAATAAATGCGTCTTGTACGCAAAAGAAAATTTTTAATTATGGCAACTTTTAAAAGATCTTCAGACAAAAAAATTGCTGGCGTTGCTGGCGGTGTAGCTAATTATTTTGGTTTTGATCCAAATTTAGTTCGTATTATTTGGGTTTGTTCTGTTATTTTTGCTGGTTTTGGATTATTGGCATATCTAATTTGTTGGTTGTTGATGCCAGAAAACTAAAATGACCGTTGCATTATTAAGCATTGGAGATGAATTGTTAATTGGTAAAACAATCAACACTAATGCTTCGTGGTTGGGCGAGCAGTTGTCTGCTATTGGATTTGATATACATTGTGTAGAAACAATTTCTGATAACAGAGAGCAAATTTTTTCATCGTTAATTCGGCTAATTGAAGAAAATAATGTTGTTATTGTTACTGGTGGATTAGGACCTACTAATGACGACATTACAAAGGTAGTTTTGTGTGAATTGTTTCAAACTGAATTAGTATTCAATCAGCAAGCATACGATGGAATGGCTCGCTATGTCCGCGCACGGAATCAAGAAATTAACGAACAAAATCTCACGCAAGCTCAATTTCCTAAAAATGCTCGTTTTGTTCCAAATCCGTGCGGAACAGCTTCGGGAATGTGGTTTGAAAAAAATGGAACAATTGTAGTTTCGTTACCAGGTGTCCCTCACGAGATGAAAGCAATAATGACAGAATCGGTTATTCCTTGGTTGAAAGATCGGTTTGATTTGCCAGCTATCTATCATCGACACATATTAGTATCAAATATTGCTGAGTCAAAGTTGGCAGAAATTATTGCAGATTGGGAAGAGCAATTGCCTTCGCAAATTCATTTGGCATATTTACCACAACCAGGGATTGTGAAATTACGAATGTCGTGTATCGCCGAAACAAAAGAAAAGGCGCAATCTCTTGTTACAATTGAAGAAGAAAAGCTTTGTGCGATTATCAAACCATATATTTGGGGATTTGATGACGATACGATAGAAGAAGTTGTTGGAAATTTGCTCTTGAAATATGGCGAAACGGTTGCAACAGCAGAAAGTTGTACAGGTGGAAATATTTCTCGAATGCTTACACGTATTTCTGGAAGTTCGGCATATTATTGGGGAAGTATTATTTCGTATGATACATCGATAAAAATCAAGGAATTACACGTTAATCCTACTGATGTTGATTTATATGGTGTTGTGAGCGAGCAAGTCGTGAAAACTATGGCAACGGAAGTGCGAAAAAAGATAGGAACTACGTATGGTGTGGCAACGTCTGGTGTTGCAGGACCAACAGGTGGCACAACTGAAACTCCTGTTGGAACAGTGTGGATAGCTGTTGCATCAGAAAAAAATGTTATAGCTCAAAAATTTTTGTTTGGAATGGAACGAGAAACAAATATTGAAAAAGCTACAGTTGCTGCGTTACGGATGTTGCAGTTACTTATTGAAAAAGAACATTAGTTCATTTTTTTTATTGACGTAACTCCACTTACCATTCCCAGTGTTAATGCTCCTAAATTTACTGTGTTTCGTACAACAGAAGAAATCAACAATGGAAAGTCTTTTGCGATAGATGAGAATACGAAAATATCGTCTTTCTTCAGTTTGCTATTAACAGATTCTAATACAACACATTGAGAATCTTTGTATTGAAAAACAACTTTACGCATAGGTTCGTAACAAAATTCAATGGTATCGTTTGCTGATAAATCAGTAGCCTTGATTTCTTCTATTGATACAAATTCGCTGCTCTCGTTTTTGCCAGCTAATGAGTCTAAATATTCATCCCAATTTTTGAACCCAATATATTTTGCAATAACATCTAATATGGGCCTCAAATTAAATCATACCAATTGAGTTGCCCGACAAAACACCTTTGAAGCCTTTAAGAGACTACTTTTGCGGTCTTTTTTTGTTTGTGGGCGACACAAAACGAAAAGTACAAAAACTTGGATTTTGGTTGGATT
>JAZRVS010000096.1:0-4649 GCA_045599365.1 Bacteroidales bacterium | reverse complement strand
GACATGGCTACGATCCGACTTCTCGTGCTGCGGTAGAGGCTGCAGAACTTATTACTGGAAAAAAAATCAATTTGCAATTTAATGAGGTAAATACCGATATTGGTGAATTTACAACGGAAAAAGCTCTTGATGGTTTGTTTTTGAAAGTTGGTAACCAAGAGAAAGAAATTCGTAGAAATCCTTTTCAATGGGCGAGTGAAATACTTCAAAAGGTTTTTGGTAGTGTTGCTGGATTGTTGGCTGACTAAATATGAGGATTTTAAGATATAGTATTTTTACTTTATTTTTATTTTTCTCATTTTCTGCAAGTTACGCTCTTGTAACTTTGCCGTCAATTTTTTGCGACAATATGGTGCTTCAGCAAAATGCCAAGGTGAAAATCTGGGGCTGGGCAAAGTCATACGAAGAAATTACGGTGAAAGTTGGTTGGGATACAGCAACGTACAAAGTGATGACTGGCAACACAATGACTTGGTCTGTCGATGTGAAAACGCCAAGTGCAAGTTACACTCCCTACGAAATTACCGTTGATGGCTGGCGAAAACTTATAATAAAAAATGTGCTGATAGGTGAAGTGTGGCTTTGTTCTGGTCAGTCGAATATGGAATGGTCGCCACGGAATGGTATTTTGAATGGCGAACAGGAAGTTGCCGCAGCAAATTATCCCAATATTCGCTTCTTCCAAATTGTGCCTCGTATGTCTGTAACGCCACAGGACGATGTATATGGCGAATGGAAAGAATGTTCACCAGAAACGATGATAGACTTTAGTGCTATTGGGTACTTTTTTGCCCGTAAGTTGCAACAAGAATTGAATGTGCCGATAGGAGTGATAGGCTCGTATGTTGGTGGTTCGCCAATTGAAACGTGGATACCTGCCGAAACAATCTATGAAGATCCAGAATTGTTGGACTTGTCAAAAAAAATATCTGAAATGTCGTGGTCGCCAAAAGAACCGGGTTATTTGTATAATGCTATGATTGCACCTATAATTCAGTTCAAAATAAAAGGAATCTTGTGGTATCAAGGTGAAGCAAATGTGGAAAATGCCGAGGGATACGACAAATTGCTTACAAACCTTATTTATAGTTGGTTTAAAAAGCATGGAGAACACGTTCCTTTTTATATTGCTCAAATTGCACCATTTGCGTATGGCGTTGAAGGTCAATGTCCTACAATACAAAATAATCAGCGTAAGGTTTCACGATTTGGTGACGTGGAAATGATTGTTACTAATGATTTTGTTGATGATGTCAATAATATTCATCCAAAGGATAAGCAGACGGCCGGACTTCGATTTGCAAATCTTGCGTTGTATCAATTATATCATAATCCAACAAAATTGTCTCCGAATCAAGTTTTTTCACCAGAACCTATTGTACCATATTATGGTAAACCAAATGAAGTCTATGTAAATTTTTTCTATGCCGAAAAATTGCACTCGACAACTAAGACAATAGAAGGTTTTGAATTAGCAGGAGTAGATGGTGTTTTTTATCCAGCAAAGGCTGTTATTTGCGAGGAGCAATCCACAATAAAACTTACTTCTGCAAAAGTGAAAAAACCTACTCAAGTGCGGTATGCGTGGAAAAATACAGCACAACCTACGCTGCGAAATGAATATAATATGCCAGCAACGTGTTTTTGGCTTGACGATATTCCTGTGGGAATTGTTGAAGATAAAGATATTGAATAGAGGGTATAGAATTAAGAAAATATGTAGGGCGTATTGCATACGCCCTTTTTTGTTTTATAAAAATAGAGCCCTGTTGCCTATGTTTTAGAAGAAAAAGCGCAGAAAGTTGCCTATGTTTTAGAAGAAAAAGTACTAAAAGTTGCCTATGTTTTAGAAAGAAAATTGCTCAAAGTTGCCTATGTTTTAGAAAATAAATTGTATGTTTGTGGCAGAATATCAATTTGTTAGTTATGTTTAAAAGAGAGTTGATTTTTCAGTTGCGAAAATGGCGAGATAATCCTAATAGAAAACCGTTAGTATTACGAGGAGCAAGACAGGTTGGTAAGACTACTTTGGTTAAGGAGTTTGCTAAAGAATTTGATGCATTCATTTCTTTGAATTTGGAGAAAGACGATGTGGACGTGTTTTGTAGATTCAAAAAAGTTGAAGATGTGTGGCAATATTTGTGCGTGAAACATCGTGTTGTGCAAGATAAAACCAAGAAAACACTTCTGTTTGTTGATGAAATTCAAGAAGAACCGTCTGCTGTAGCCATGCTTCGGTATTTTTACGAAGATTTACCGTGGGTATATGTTATTGCAGCAGGAAGTAGGCTTCAGAGTTTAACAAATAAGCATATTTCTTTTCCTGTTGGAAGAGTGGAATATCTAACATTGCGTCCATTTTCTTTTGCTGAATATGTAGAGGCAAAAGAGGGAGAAGATTGGGCAAATATGCTGCGAAATGTTGCTGTGCCAGAAATGTTGCATGAAGATATGATGTCTGCATTTAATACCTATGCGCTGATAGGAGGAATGCCAGAAGCTGTGTCGGAATATATTCAAACCAATGATGTTGCACGCTTGTCACGTATATTCAATTCTTTATTGAAAGGCTATAATGAAGATGCTGAAAAATTTGTGAAGAACGAAGAACAAGTGAAGATTTTAAGACATGTGTTAGCTACCGCTTGGCATTCTGCGGCAGAGACAATAACATTCGACAAGTTTGGAAACAGTAGTTACACATCCACACAAATTCATGATGCGATGGATGTATTGGAACGGGCGTTTCTTCTTTCGTTGGATTATCCTGTGACTTCCACTACAGCACCAGCAATACCAGCTAAACGACGTTCTCCAAAATTGATGATGGTAGATAATGGGTTGACAAACTTTTTCGCAGGAATACAGTTGGAGTATTTAAAGAACAAAGATTTGTTGGATACATGGCGAGGTCGTGCGGCGGAACATATAGTCGCCCAAGAGCTTCGTCTTGTGTTAGATGCGAACTATAGGGAAAATCAGTATTTCTGGGTACGCGACAAAAAAGGTACAACTGCGGAGGTTGATTTTGTATTACAAAATGGTGGTAGTATTATACCAATTGAGGTAAAAGCAGGAACAAATTCACATTTAAGGTCGCTTCATGCTTTTGTGAACAATTGTGATAACGATGTTACGGCAATACGTGTGTGGAGTGGCAATTATTTTGTACAAGATGTTAAAACACCTGCACCTCAAAATAAACCATTTCGCTTAATCAATGTTCCGTTTTATTATGTAGGGCAGTTGGATAAAATAATAGAGAAGGAAAGTTATTAAAAACTTTGTGCGATTTTCTACTTGCAATTTTTTTCTTCGTTAATAATTAAGTGAATTTTTGTTAGTAAGTTGGAGGTGTAATATTTTACACTATTGACTTTATTCGGTATATTTGTTTGTGGATTTTTGACATAACACAATAAAAATTAGCAGGGAAATTTCATTGATTTGTTCGCAGGATTCGGAATATAACCACAAAACAATTAAATGTAAAAAAAATATGGCAGAGAAAAAAATAAAAGAATTTCATTTGTTTGCAGGAATTGGAGGTGGCATTTATGGCGGCCAGTTGTTAGGGCATAAATGCTGCGGAAGTGTTGAAATTGACGATTTCTGCAATTCTGTTTTAGAACAACGTCAAAAGGATGGTTGGATGGAAAAATTTCCTATTTACGGAGACATTACCAAATTAAATGGTAAAGATTTCAAAGGGAAATTTGATGTCTTATGTGGCGGATTTCCTTGTCAGGCATTTAGTCACGCTGCTCATGGAAAGAATATTGCCGAGAAAAATCTTTGGCCCGAGATGTTCCGTTTTGCAAAAGAATCAAATGCGCCTGTTGTTTTTGGAGAAAATGTTGTTCTTAAAGCCATAGAAAAAGCAAAAAGTGATTTGGAATCATTAGGTTATAAAGTTGAAAGATGTAAATTGTCTTGTGGTGAATTAGGGGCACCACATAGACGAGACAGATATTGGTTATTGGCAGTAAAAGATGACGATGTTTTTAACAAAATCGCGAAGTTTGATACTAGGCAACCAAAATTAACGGGTAAATGCTGGGCTAAATCTCCGAATGAAGTTGGTGATGTGGTTGAAGTTACCAATAGAAGAGAGCAATTAAAAGCTATAGGTAATGCTCAATCACCCTGGGCTGCGGCCGTTGCATTTAGAATTCTTGTTAATCGTCATCTAAACCATAAATTTTCATCTCCAATTGCGGATAAAGCAGAAATAGAAGCTGTTTTTGAAAAACAAGAATCTTGGGTGATAAAACAATTTGGTGAAGATTTCGGCTTGATTCACACTCCAACAACAATGGCAAATTATTCCGCACCTTCAATGATGAAGCACGAAGGTTGTCGTAATTTTGTTAAGGTATTTGGAAAACCAGCGCCTGATAATGCAGAATATTTGATGGGATTTCCTTTGGGCGCATCAGTTAATAAGCCAAATTATACAAATAATATAGATAATTGGAAAAATTTATAACCTGTAAAAATAGAAGTATGACATTAGATGATATTTTGAATGAATTAAATTTAAGAGGTTATAGTACAAATGCTGCTGTTACGCAACAAACATTGTACAGCAAAATAAGTGCAGACCAACTATATTCCAATACCAATCGTTTAAATGCAGGATGGGGTAG
>JAZRVS010000095.1:0-6541 GCA_045599365.1 Bacteroidales bacterium | reverse complement strand
TACAGATGGCGGTAGATCACCTCGAAAATGTGTTCCGGGCGCCGTTTGTTGGCATCCGCCAGCGTGCTGCGGCCAATCTTGAATGTCAGACCGAGATGGTTCAGTTTCCGCGCCTCTCCGAGCAGGGACGCGGTTATTTCCCTCAGCGAGTCGAACCTCATGATTACGGCATACAGCATCACCACCAGATGAACCCAGATATTGAAGCGTTTCGTGTAACATTCCCCACCGTTCTCACGGCTGATTTGGAAGATTTTTGACTTGTCAAGTAATTTTATCACCTGACCATAGAGCGGCTGTCCGAAAAAATGTGTACTTTTGCCCATGTTATTTTTAATTTTGTTAGCACAGCAAAAATAACACAAAGGGCTGACGTTCAAAACGGAAATCAGCCCTTATTTTTTGCCCTCAAAAAAAATTTTATCGGACACCAATAATATAGATTATGTTTTTCTTGTTGAATAATTATTTGTTTATACCATGGTATGGAAAATTTGAAATGGTAAAGTCTGTTAAACAAATTTTTATAGTTTTTTAAAATGCAATGCATACTGTTTTTCGGGTATTTGTTTGAAAAATGATAAAAACCTATGTTTTATATTAGGAAATAGTTCATTTTTGCAAAATTAGTTTTGATATGATATTATGAAGAAACATTTTGATACGTACCAGTTATATAGAATTGGAAAACACATTAAATATAGCGCACGAATACGTGTAACAATGAAGGATGAAGTTGATTTTGCTATTCTACGTGATTCTATCAATAAAGCAACAAAACGCTATCCCTATTTTTGTAAAGAAATTGTTATAGATGAAGATGGTGGCTATAATTTAATTCAAAATAACAGACCAATCGTTGTCATTAAGACAAAAGAAAATTTGCCATTGTTGGGAAGCGATGAAGTTAACCGACATTTGATATATGTTGATTTCAACGGAAAAGATATCAATTTTAATATTTGCCATGCTTTGGCTGGCGGGAGAGGATTTACACCCTGGGTTGAGACATCGCTCTATCAATATGTGAAAGATGCATATAATGTTGATGTTGATGCTCCAAATATAAGAAAGGTCGATAGTCCTCTACTACCGAACGAAGACTGTGATATTACATTAGATGATTTTACCAAACAGGAGCCTCTTGTCTTACCAAGAAATTATCGCGGGAAAGCATTGTTATTTGATTATATTAATGGTTTGTTCAATCCATTGGTGAGAAAACCTCAATATCATATTTTCACGTTTGAGCAGAAAAATATTCTAAAATACACCCAAAATAATGATTCCAGTGTCTGCTCCGCCTTTGTTGTATTTATGTTCAAGGCAATGTGTCGGGTTCTCCCTGCATCAAATAAGGTAATTGAAGCAAAAGTTGGACATAATCCATTTGATAATTTTGGGTTAGAAAATTGCCACAGTGATATTTTGAGTCATATACACATTGTTTTCAAAAGAGAAATGGCTGATTTTGACAATGCAACTTTAGGCACAATTGCAAGAAGTCAACTATATCTACAAACAGAACCTCGTATTTCTTGTAACGAAGTTATTAGACGTATCAAAGCGTACGAAAAATTAGACAATATTCATGGTTATAACGACAAGAAAAAATATGCCAAGAAATACTGCAAAAATGTCATGGAAGACGGTTCTATTTCGGAGTCATACATCGTTAATTATACTGGGCAACGTGATTGGGGCGAATTGGCGAAGTACGTTGAATCATATTTTTTTATTGTTGAAGGTCATGTTATGATAGAAATTACATCATTTGCTGATAAAATATTTTTGAGTTTTATGCAACTAACAAGAAACAACAAATACATCAATTCATTCAAACAAGTTTTAACAGAAATGCAGATTCCTTTTGAATGTAAAGGTCCATACAAAACAAATCACGTAAACATTGAATTGCCTAAACCCAATAAACACTAACCACGAACATATTAGTTCCGTAAACACGATATTTGAGACTTTATGACTCTTGAAACAATCTTTTGTGGACAGTTTTATTACTTTCTCACAACGTCTTTACCAAAGCTTTTATTAGCCAATTCTCGATTACGTGGACGATACGTACCATCTTCCATTTCTCTTAAAACGACATTGGTAAACAACTTGAACATCTTTTCTTCTTGACTTTCGTCTTTGTAGAATGTCTTCCAAGCATATTCGTACAATTCCTGTAAACGCTCTGCCGACATGTGTTTTGGATGATATACAACTTGTCCAGCATTGTAGTGGTCCCAGTTGAAATCAAAAATTCTACCTTGACGAAGCAAATCATCGTATGCTTTAGTATGTGGAAATGGCGCAAGAACTGTAAATTCAGCCAAATCCAAATCTATTTCCAACAAGAAGTCAATCAATCGTTTAATGTCATCTTCTGTTTGATTGTCAAGCCCAAGAAGAATTGTTCCCTCAACGCCAATTCCGTAGTCGTGGTAGCGTTTTACACGTTCACGAATGTAATTAGACGTATCGTAAACAGCCTGATACACATACCACGAACCTGCTTGAGCAGCCAAGTCAAGCACTTGTGGATCATCTTCAATTGTATGGCTAATCCATTTCTTTTTCAAAGGAATCATTTCCTTGAAAAGTTGCATTTCCCATTCTTTATTTTGTGCCAAAGAATTGTCAACAATAAATAGACGATTGTTATCAATTGTCTCCAAATCGGCTATTGTTTGCTCTATTGGACGAGGACGGAAGCAACGACTTCCCAGATACGATACAGCACAAGGATAACAACTGAAACGACAACCACGAGAAGCATGAAACAAATCTACCATTGGCACACCTTTATGATTGTAAAGTTCACGTTTGTATAAATCGCGACGAGCAGGACCAACAAGAGAAATGTCAGGCATCTTGCCCATATAATTATATACTTTCTGTAATTTCCCGTTTTTCCAATCTTCCATCACGGTCTCCATACGCCCTTCGGATTCTCCCAAGAAAACGCAATCAGCGTGTTCCAAAGTCTCTTCAGCATGAAGCATTGTAGAAATTCCGCCAAACATCACTTGTTTGCCCATTGCGCGATACTTGTCGGCAATAGCCCAACCTCGTTTTACTTGTGTTGAAAGCATCATTGAAATTGCGACCATATCGCATTCTTCATTCCAATCAATTTCTTCTACATTTTCATCAGTAAACGAAACATCAACCCATTCTGGCAAAGTTGCTGCAAAAACAACTGGTCCATGAGGTGGTAAATTAAATGTCGTTTGCCCTGGAAGTTTCTTCCATCGAGGATAGATAAGTTTTAATTTCATTGCGTACATCTATTTAACGCAAAGTTATAAAATACTTTGATAATACCGAAATTCGTTCTATAATTTACACAACAAAAAAAGCAACCCAATTTGAGTTGCTTTTTTCCCCTATGCAAAAAAACTCTACTTGCTACCTGTAAAATCCTTCATTTCTTCTGTATCATATACACCAGCATCCAATTTTTCACGAATTTCCTTAAATGCATTCAATGTATAGTCAACATCCTCAATTGAGTGTGCTGCAGTAGAAATAATACGGAAAATAATCATACCAGGAGGAATTACAGGATAAACCACGATTGAGCAGAAAATCTTGTAATTAACACGCAAATCGTATGCGATATTAGTTGCTTGGATTGGTCCACCTTTAATTTGTACTGGAGAAACACAAGCTTCTGCAGGACCGATATCGAAACCAAGTTTACGGAAACCATCTTGCAAACGGCGAGTTACAGTCCACAATTGTTTACGTCGTTCGTCACCTTCTTTACTACGAATAATTTCCAAACGTTTCAAGCAACCTTCAACTATAGGCATTGGAAGTGCTTTTGCGTAAATTTGAGAACGCATATTGTAACGCAAGAAATCAATTACTGATTTTTTAGTAGCGATGAAACCACCGATTGTAGCCATTGATTTGGCGTATGCACCAATATAAATATCAATTTCATCCATCACGCCAAAGTGTTCAGATGTACCACGACCTGTAGGTCCCATTACCCCAAAACCATGCGCATCATCAATCATGATACGGAAATTGTATTTCTTTTTCAAAGCTGCAATTTTATCCAAAATACCAAGAGCACCAGTCATACCATATACACCCTCAGTAATCAAAAGCACGCCACCACCTTGTTCTTCGGCAACTTGGCAAGCAACTTTCAATTTCTTTTCGCAACTTTCAATATCATTATGTTTGTATGAGAAAGCTTTTCCTGTATGAAGACGTTTACCATCCATCAAACAAGCGTGACATTCTGCATCAAAAACGATAACATCGTGACGAGTCAACAAAGAATCAATTGTTGATACAATACCTTGATAGCCGAAATTAAACAAGAAAGCAGCTTCTTTCTTTTCAAAGTCAGCCAATTCACGTTCCAATTTTTCGTGTAGAGCAGTATTTCCTGTCATCATACGACTACCCATTGGATAAGCCATACCCCAGCGAACAGCAGCCTCGCCATCAACCTTGCGAATTTCAGGATGATTAGCCAAACCTAAATAGTTGTTCAAACTCCAGCATAACACATCTATTCCTTGGAAACGCATGTGAGGACCAAGTTCACCTTCCAATTTTGGAAAAGCATAATAGCCATCGACTTTTTCACGGTACTGACCGATAGGACCGCCGACAGACTCTTCTATTCTTTCAAAAATATCCATTTATATTGAATTAAGTTAGTTCTATGCAAAGTTATAATTTTTCCGTGTTTTTATACCTATGAGGTCTTTTTTTTCTGAAAAAGTTTGTTTTGAGGTGGCAGTTATCAGTTTTCAGGTGTCAGTTTTCAGGATTTATAATCAATTCTTAACTTCTAACGCTTAATTCTTACCTCTTCAACGTATTGTTTTACAATTTTCGGAAAATATTCATATTCCAATGCGTGTACTCTGCTCGCCAACACCTCTGGGGTATCATTTGGGAGGACAGGACAAGACGTTTGAAACAAAATTTTCCCACTATCAACATTTTCATTTACCAAATGAATCGTGATACCACTTTCCAACTCATTATTTTCCAACACAGCCTCGTGGACATGAATTCCAAACATGCCACGCCCACCATATTTTGGTAAAAGAGACGGATGTATATTCAATATTTTATTATTATATGTATCGGTAAGATATTGAGGAATGAACCACAAAAAGCCTGCTAAAATCACAAATTCAACCTTTTCAGAGATCAATTGATCTAAAATCTTCGTTGAATCATAAAAATCCGCTTTTGAGAATATTGTTATAGGTACATTTAAGTTATTGGCACGTTCTATAACGCCAGCATTGGGATTACCACAATAAATACGTGAAACTTTTATAGATGTATTTTCAAATGATCGGATTAAATTTTCAGCATTTGTCCCCGAACCCGATGCAAAAATTGCTACAATTGACATACTAATTGTTAATATTTGTTTAATAACTTTTCTGGTGCAAAAATATAAACATTTGACTTTCAATGCAAAGACTTTTTTAAGAATAAAAGATTGTAGCATTTTTCTTTCTAGTCTAAAAAAAAAAACCTTTATTTGCAGACGAAAACGTATTTAATAACTAAATTTTAAAACTATGTCAGAAGTAGAATCAAAAGTTAAGGCTATTATCGTAGAAAAATTAGGCGTTGATGCAAGTGAAGTTACAAACGAAGCTAATTTCACAAACGATTTGGGTGCAGACTCTTTGGATACTGTAGAATTGATTATGGAATTTGAAAAAGAATTCGGAATTTCTATTCCAGACGATCAATCAGAAAACATTGCTACAGTTGGTGATGCTATTGCATACATCGAAAAGAACTTGAAATAATTTTTCTCAATATTTATCTATGGAATTAAAAAGAGTCGTAGTTACCGGAATGGGAGGGATTACACCTATAGGTAATTCCGTAGATGAAATTTTTCAAAATTTGACAGCAGGTACGAGTGGTAGCGGTCCTATCACTCGTTTTAATGCTGAAAGTTGCAAAACCAGATTCGCTTGCGAGGTAAAAGACTTTAATCCAGAATTATATATGGATAAAAAGGATGCTCGCAAAATGGATTTATTTGAACAATTTGCCATTGCTGCTGCAGGAGAATGTTTAAAAAATTCAGGAATTGATTTAGAATCAATAGACAAAGATAGAATTGGTGTTATTTGGGGAACTGGAATCGGGGGGTTAACTTCGTATGAAGCTGAGTTAAAAGATTTTTTCTCTAGTGAAGGTGGTGCTCCTCGCTTTAGTCCATTTACAATTCCCAAACTCATTCCGAATATGGCGGCAGGACAGATTTCAATTCGTTATGGATTGAGAGGTATCAGTTATGCAACATCTTCGGCTTGTGCTTCGTCTTCTCATGCTATTATTGATGCAGTAAACTATATTCGTCTGGGAAAATCAGATATGTTCGTTACTGGTGGATCAGAGTCTCCTATCAACATTAGTGGTATTGGTGGCTTCAACGCTATGAAAGCTCTATCTGAAAACAACGACGAAATGCAGACAGCCTGCAGGCCAGTCGATGTAACTCGAGATGGTTTCGTTATGGCAGAAGGTG
>JAZRVS010000094.1:0-3135 GCA_045599365.1 Bacteroidales bacterium | reverse complement strand
AATGCTGCACAACAAACACAACAACACATGCGTCAACAAAATCAAAACAATTATTCAGGACAACAATCTACTCAAGATGATCCCAAACCAGAAACCTCAAGCGGCGACGTATTTGCAAAAGTGATAGTTAACAAATCTTCTGCATATATTGGAGAACCAATTTTAGCAACAATAAAACTCTACACCAACAAAGAAATTGCTAGTCTCAACGACAATGTTCTACCCGATTTTAATGGCTTTTTCAAACGAGTGTTAGAACAACCGCAAAAATTAGAATACAAAGAAGAAACCATCAATGGACAACAATTCTATTCGATTCTATTTCAAAGAGTTGTAATTTACCCTCAAAAAGATGGCAAACTTACCATCTCTCCGTTTAAAGTTGATTGCAACGTAATTACAAGCATTTCAACTGGTGGATTTTTTATGTTTCCTCAACGACAAATTGATCGTCGCGTAATAGAAAGTAAACCTATAACTATCAACGTAAAGCCATTCCCAGCAGGAAAAACAAGCGACTTCACTGGTGCCGTAGGTAAATTTTCAATCTCTGCCAATACTGATGTCACAACCATTCCAGCAAACGAAGCATTTTCTCTAAAAGTAACAATAAAAGGAGAAGGGAACTTTTCATTGTTGACCAAACCAAACATTACTTTCCCTCAAGATTTTGAAGTTTACGATCCAAAAATCACCGATAATTTTTCAATAACTGCCAATGGCGATAAAGGCTCAAAAACATTTGAATACGTGATTTTACCACGTCGCGAAGGAAACTTCACTATTCCATCTATTACAATGCAATATTTCAATGTTGATTCAAAATCATATAAAACAATATCTACAGACGAAATCCAAATTACTGTAACTAAAGGTTCTAACACTGGTGGTAACATTGTTTCTAATTACTCGCAAACGACCAAAGAAGATGTTCAATTTGGAAACGACATCCATTTCATAAAAACTGGTAATTTACAATTACAACCAACTAAATCTTTCTTTTTCAAATCAACAATCTACTGGATTCTCAACGCAATTATTGCACTTGCCACTATATTATTTATTCTATTGAAACGTAAGCAAATAGAACTAAAAAGTGACGTATCGGGAATGAAAAAACGCGGTGCCAACAAAGAATCGCAAAAACGACTAAAAACAGCAAGAAAATATCTTGAATCAAACGAAGACGCACTGTTCTACGATGAAGTAGCAAAAGCATTATGGGGCTACGTTGCCGACAAATTTACTATAGAACAAGTAAATCTCACAACTGATAAAATCAAAGAAAAACTATTAGAACACAAAATTGACGAACAACTAATAGATAAACTCATTCAAGTTCTACAACGATGCGAATTTGCTCGCTTTGCACCATCGGCAAGCGGAAACGGGAAAGAAGAACTTTTTAAGGAAGCAAGCAATATTATTCAAGAATTTGAATCAAAAAAGAAATAACACTATGAAACGACTATTATTTTTTATATGCTCTATCTTATTGGTTTGCAATGGTCTTATTGCACAAGAACAAGACACCATTCTACCTGATGATTATTACAAAAGTCAAATGTATGAAAAAGCTATTGAAAGATATTTAGATATTTTGAATAACGACAAAGAATCTTCGGATTTATATTACAATTTAGGTAACGCGTATTTCAAGTCAAACGAAAATGCAAAAGCTATTTTATACTACGAGAAAGCATTACTTCTCGCGCCAAACGACAAAGATATTCAATACAATTTAGCATTTGCCAATAGCCAACAACCAGACAACATAGAACATATTTCGTTGGGATTCCTACCTCGAATTTATCAAAAATTGTATCGTCAATTGCAAGTTGACACGTGGGCAATTTTGGGAATCATTTTCTTAATTGTATTGGGAATATCTATTTGCATATTCCTATTTTCTCAAATTCTCACAAGGAAAAAAATTGCCCTTGCAACTCTATTTTGCAGTTTATTGTTCGGGATAGTTTCTGTTTGTTGTGCAAATTCAAGACACAACGAATTAACCAAACATGAATACGCAATTGTAATTGAGCCAACAACTTCCATTAAAACAGAACCAATAATTACCGCAATGGATTTAGCAACAATCCATGGTGGTATTAAAGTAAAAATTCTTGAAGAAGCCTTCGGTTGGCTAAAAGTTGAATTAGGTAACGGAAAAGAAGGTTGGATAATGAAAGAATACGTAGAGAGGATTTAGTGGGTAGCGATTAGTGATTAACGACTTAATTCTTAACTCCTAACTCTTAATTCTTAACTCTTCTCTCCTAACTCTTCTCTCCTAACTCTTAATTCTTAACTCTTAATTCTTAACTCCCCCGTTCATTATCTTGTAATTTTTACTACATTTGCTTGCAATTATAAATAACAATCAAAAAATAGTAAAAATGACTGGTTCTGACGCTATTTTACAATGCTTATCAAAAGAAGGTATTGACACCATTTTTGGTTATCCAGGCGGGACAATAATGCCGTTGTATGATAAATTATTAGATTATACATCTTCTATCCATCACATTTTAACCCGCCACGAACAAGGGTCCGTGCATGCTGCACAAGGTTATGCTCGTGCAACAGGAAAAGTTGGTGTGTGTTTAGCAACATCTGGTCCAGGTGCCACAAACTTGGTTACTGGTATTGCCGATGCTATGATGGATTCAACTCCTATTGTGGCTATTACAGCTCAAGTTGTTTCTCATTCTTTGGGAACTGACGAATTTCAAGAAGTTGACATCATTGGTGTTACTATGCCTATCACAAAATGGAACTATCAAATAACTACAGTTGAAGAAATTCCTGAAATTATTGCAAAAGCATTTTACTTAGCTCGTACTGGTCGCCCAGGACCTGTTTTGATTGATATTACTAAAGATGCTTTAGTTGCCGAATCGCCAGAATTTACATACAAACCATGTAAATTCGTTCGAGGTTACTATCCGTACCCGAAACTCAATCAAGCAGAGGTAAACGATGCCATTGAATTGATAAATAAAGCAGAACGTCCAATTATTTTTGCAGGTCACGGTGTGGAACTTGCCAACGCTGGAGCAGAATTGATGGCTTTCTCTGAAAAAGCTAATATTCCTGTTGCATCAACAATCATGAGTTTGAACACAATTAACC
>JAZRVS010000093.1:0-8073 GCA_045599365.1 Bacteroidales bacterium | reverse complement strand
ATGGGATGGAACATACGAAGGAAAGATGATGAAGTCTGATGTTTATATTTGGAAGATGGAAGCCTCATTCCTTGATGGACAAACATGGGAAGGTTTCGATTCAGGAAATGGAAAGAAGACTAAATTCGGAAGTGTAACATTAGTACGATAGTCTTTCAGAAATAGATACAAGAAAGGGGTAGTGAAAACTATCCCTTTTTTGTATTAGGAAACAATATACAAGTTGGCAGCACAATCGTTTGTAATTAGGTATCAGTAGTCAATTTTTAGCTTGATTTCCATAATGGTAAGATGATTACACCAAGAGATTCGTCTAACAACCGACATCTAAATAACTGCCAAGGTGTATATCATTACATTGTATTAAAACATATAGTTGTTGATGGAAACTTGTCATTAGAAAAATTTCACGAATCAACATCTCATTTCTTATTAAAGTATTACATTTGCTAAGGAAAGAGGTTGGGTTACTCATTTTGAACTCAGTGCAAATTTTTGTTTAATTAGAGTGAATCAAACTTCATAAAATTTATAAGAAATAAAACTATATTAAGATGAAAGCAAAAATAGCTGTTCTCCCAGGCGATGGTATTGGACCAGAAATAATGGAACAAGGAG
This sequence comes from Bacteroidales bacterium, assembly GCA_045599365.1. Lineage (GTDB taxonomy): Bacteria > Bacteroidota > Bacteroidia > Bacteroidales > UBA1715 > UBA1715. The sequence goes on along the minus strand of JAZRVS010000093.1, from coordinate 7,455 downwards.
TGGCTGTAATGCAAGCCGTTTGTAAAAAATTTGGTCACGAATTTTCTTGCACAAGTGCAATTTGTGGTGCCGATGCAATTGATAAAGTTGGAGATCCATTTCCTGAAGAAACTTTTCAAATTTGTATGGATGCTGATGCCGTTTTGTTTGCATCGGTTGGAGATCCAAAGTTCGATAATAATCCTGCTGCCAAAGTTCGTCCAGAACAAGGTTTGTTGGCAATGCGTAAAAAATTAGGCTTGTTTGCAAACATTCGTCCAGTTGAAACATTTGATTGTTTGGTTCACAAATCTCCTTTAAAAGAAGAGTTGGTTAAAGGTGCTGACTTCATTTGTATTCGTGAGTTAACTGGCGGTATGTACTTTGGAGAGAAAAAAGAGGGTGATGATGTTGCTTTTGATACCAACTACTATACTCGTAAAGAAGTTGAAAGAATCTTGAAAGTTGCTTACGATTATGCTCGTAAACGTCGTAAACATTTAACTGTTGTTGATAAAGCAAATGTTTTGGCTTCAAGCCGTTTATGGAGAAGAGTTGCACAGGAGATGGCATCTCAATATCCTGATGTTACAACCGATTTTATGTACGTTGATAATGCAGCAATGCGTATGATTCAAGAACCAAAATTCTTCGATGTTATGGTTACAGAAAACACTTTCGGTGATATTTTAACAGATGAAGGTTCTTGTATCACAGGTTCTATGGGTTTACTCCCTTCAGCTTCTACAGGAGAACATACGCCAGTGTTTGAACCAATTCATGGAAGTTGGCCACAAGCAAAAGGTTTGAATATTGCAAATCCTCTTGCTCAAATTCTTTCTGTTGCAATGTTGTTTGAATATTTCGATTTGAAAGAAGAAGGGACCTTGATTCGTAAGGCTGTGAGTGCGTCTTTGGATGCAAATGTTCGTACTCCAGAAATTCAAGTTGAAGGTGGTGCAAAATATGGAACAAAAGAGGTTGGTGCTTGGATTGTTGATTACGTTACAAAAGCATAATAGGAGTTAGAGGTCAATACCTTGCTAAATTTTACTTGGAAACAATATACAGGTTGGCAACACAATCATTTGTAATCAGGTTGTCAGTAGTCAGTTTTCAGTTTGATTCCCATAATGGTAAATTGATTACACAAAGCGATTTGTTTGACAACTGCTAACTGGTAACTAAATTACTTCCAAGAGGTATATTATTAATTTTTACTTTTAAGGGGTGCTAAGCATCCCTTTTTTGTTTGTACGTCTATTTCAATAAAGAAAAATAGTTCATGGACATTTTTTTTCTCTCTTTTTCAATATCTTGCAATAGATTTTAAATGTTTGAATGAAGAAATTAATACTTATAGTATTTGTGTTGTTTTCAGCCGTCTCGTATGCTCAATATTATCATACGGATTTTGAATCACAACCTGTTGGTACGGCTTATACTCGTCCCTATTGGCAAGCTGATGGTTTTAGAACTGCGACTTGGGATCAGGGGTTGGAAACGAGAACTATGATTGATAATTCAACTTCGGTTTCGGGAACCAAATCTTTGCGAGTAACATATCCAGCAAATACTTTTGGTCCAGATATAAACGGTTTTCAATTACCACTATTGGTCGATCCTGTTGATGAATTATACATGTCGTATTGGATTTGTTTTAGCGAAAATTTTACGTGGGGAACGACAAATTATGGCGGAAAAGTTCCTGGAATTGCTGGGGGAGACAATTGTAGCGGTGGCGAATATTGTGTTGGTACAAATGGGTTTTCGTGCCGATTTATGTGGCGAACGGGAGGAAAAATAGGTCTGTATTTATATGATATGACCAAAGAATGTTTTTATGGTGAAGATCACGAATTGTTGCATGAAAATGGTTCAAATGTGTATTTCGTGCCTGGTCAGTGGCTTCATATTGCCGAAAGGGTAAAAATCAATTCGAGTTCATCAAGTAGCGATGGCGAAGTAGAGGTTTGGGTGAATGGAGAGCAGGTCCTTCTTTTGAAAAATAGAAAATTCGTAACCAATGATGACAAGTGCGATAAATTGTATCTTTCTTCATTTCATGGTGGTGATGACAACACGTGGTGTCCCAAAGAAACGTGCTACATTTGGTATGATGATATAAAAATTTCAACGAAAAAATCCGATGTGGAATTTACATATTGTACAAAACCCAATCTTGGCATAGATAGAACATTGTGCGGAGAATCTTCCATAGAACTCAATTCTCAAATAACAAATACGTCAACAGTTTGTACATGGACAAAAGATGGTGTCGTTGTGGGAACAGGAACGACATTGAATGTCTCGACTCCTGGAACATATATTGTGAATGCGGATAGTTTGGGGTGTACACGAAAAGATACTATTCTTGTTTCTTCTAATTTGCAACCAAATTTGGGTGATGATATTCACTTGTGCGAACAAGCCTATGCAACTCTTCAGGCGAATGTAGTTGGTAAAAATGTTTCGTATGCATGGTATAAAAACAACGTACTTTTATCGAATGAGAAAAATCAATCGTTGCTGACGAAAGATGCTGGGACGTATATGGTAACAGTTTCTTCTGAGTCGTGTGTTTCTGCATCTGATGAAATAATGATATCGTCTGGTTTGATAGATATTCCCGATGTGGAGTCGGAACCAAATAAATCTGTAATGCTTTCTATACAAAATCCCGAAGAAACAATCTACGATTGGTACGACAGTCAAAAGGAAGGAACTATTGTCAATTCTGGGAATTCATTTACGACAAATTCAGGCACAATAACGAAAACGTATTTCGTTGAAGATAGGAATGGGCTTTCTACATTGGTTGGTAAACCAAAACTGATAGTGGATAATTCATACACAGAATATCGTTATGAAAGAAGAATGAAGTTTGAGGTTTTCAAAAATCTTACAATTGATTCTATTACAATCAATTTGGTTGGAGAACAAAATGTGGTGATTAACATTCTTGATGACAGCGAACAAATTAAGATAACAAAGACCTTTGAAAATCTTGGCGCTGGTGATCAACGTATTTGCTTGGCTATTGATTTAGAACCAGGAATTTATTATATGAGTGCAGAGGGTTCTACGGGGAGGTTGCGCTATTCAAATGAATTAGACACAGATATTCATTTTCCATATACGATAGATAGCGTTATTTCTTTGTTGGGTTCAAATGTTGATTGGATAGATAACAAACCATATTATTTATTCTTCTACAATTGGCGTGTATCAACAGGAAATCATTGTGCAAGAACGCCTGTCTCGGTCGTGGTTGGAAGCATTTCGGAAGAATCAACCCAAACAATCCAACTGAAAAAAGGATGGAACCTTATGTCGTTCAATCTACATCCAAGTGATAGTAGCATTACAACTTTATTTGCTGATTTACAAGTTGATATTGTGAAAAATAACGAAGGATTTTGGAAACAAGCTTATTCTATAGAGTTGCAATCGCTTACGTCTATGACAGCGGGAGAAGGATATTTGGTGTATATGAATGAGTCGGGGACATTTACGGTTTCTGGTAAAATGATGTCAAATACAACGATTGAGAAGCAATCTGGATGGAATTTGATTGGTTGTCCATTCCAAACAGAAACGCCTATTGAGAGCATTTACGATGCAAATAACTGCGAAATGCTTATCAGTCTCGATGGAAAATGGCAACCAGCAGGAACGAATAATTCATTACAAAAGCTTAAACCTGGAGAGGGTTATTTTATAAAATAAATAGGATATGAAACATTTTTTCTTTCTCGTAATTTTTCTAACGAGTATGGTAACCTGTTTCGCACAAACTAATCATCAAATTTGTCATTGGGATGGCGATAAAAAAGCGTCAGTTGTCTTGACGTTCGACGATTGGACAAACGGACACCCAAAAATTGTCGTTCCTGCCTTGAAGGAGCGCAACTTTGTTGGTACGTTCTATTTTATTACGAAAGACTTGAATGCTACAAAAATTAAACAACTGAACGAAGCTATAAACTATGGAAACGAAATAGGGAATCATACGTATTCTCATCCTCAAAAAGATACTTCCATTGCCAAGGAAGTTCGTCCTGCTAAAGAGCAGTTAGACAATTCTCTTGAAAATCAAACAGTTTTGACGTTCGATTATCCGTATGGTACAGTCAGTCAAGCTTTGTTTGATACCGTTAGAAAAACAGGACATATAGCAGCACGCGGAGTTTGGTCTCCATCAAATTACAAATATAATTTTGCAACGAAAGACAACGATTACTACAACATTACAACGGTCTCAATGGGAACAGAAGGTGTGAAGACAACTAAAAATTTTGCTTCGTATCTAACAAAAGTTATTAATGGTGGAGGTTTGTTGACATATCTCTATCATGCTATCAATGAAAGTGGATGGTCGAATGTCCCCAAAGACTCCTTGTATGCACAATTGGATACACTTCTATCGCTGACCGACAAAGTTTGGGTTACAACATTGGCAAATGCCGTAAAATACCATCGCGAAGCAAATTGCGCAACTCTTATGGAAAGCAAGACACTTGTTGACGATGGAAAAATTTTCTTGTTAACCGACACATTGCCCGATAGTATTTATAACTATCCGCTCACACTTAAAATTTACAACGAAGGAAACACGTTTAGGAGCGCGACACAAAATGATAATGAGATTGAAATTCTTTATCAAAATGATGAATATGCACTCGTTCGTGCAGTTCCCGATGCTGGTGAAATTGTATTGAAATGGGGATTTTGGGAAAGCATTGTTTTTGATAAAAAAGTAGTTACTGCGTTTGAAGGTGAATCTTTTCAAATAGATGCTGCAATACATCCAGAAGGATTGAAAATTGGTGTCATTTGGTCATCTTCAAATGAAGAAGTTGCTATAGTAAATAACGAAGGTTTGGTTTGTGCCAATAAGGTTGGTAAAGCTGTTATTCATGGCGTTTCTACATCGGGTGATGAATTGCAAGATTCTTGTCTTGTTATTGTAAAACGAAACCCAATCATGGCAGATATTCCAACTACGATTCTTGAAAATTCAATTTCTATTTCCAATAAAACAATTATAGTTATCGCAGACGAAAATTCAGTGGTTTCAATAATTTCTTCCAATGGGGAAATCTGTGTAAAACAAAAAGGTTCTTGTCAATATACAGTAAAGAGGTCAGATGCGTATATAATCTCAATTGATGAAAAATCGCAAAAAATCTTTATAAGATAATCCCTGTTGTACATTATTGTAATTAGGTTTCAGTAGTCAGTTTTCAGATTGATTTCCATAATGGGAAGTTGATTACACAAAGAGTTTCGTCTGGTAGCTGGTAACTAAATTATTGCCAAGATGTATAGCATTACCATTCTTAATTACTTTAGAGTAACGAACAACGAGTAATTTCTTCATAAAGATGTATTAAAACAAAAAAAATAGTAAATAAATTGCGTGTAATAGTACAATGTTTGTAAACTTTTCCTATATTTGAGACATAATTCTTAATTTTAAGTAAAAATGAATAAACAAGATTTAGTTTCAGCAATGTCTGAAAAATCAGGATTACCAAAAAAGGTATCTGAATTAGCAGTTAACTCATTTGTAGAATCAATTACTTGTGCTTTGGCAAAAGGTGATTCTGTACAATTGATTGGTTTTGGAACATTCAAAACAGGAAAACGTAGTGCAAGAACGGGTCGTAACCCACAAACTGGTAAAGAAATCAAGATTGCAGCTAAAACAGTGGCTCAATTCAAAGCTGGTAAAGCTCTTTCTGATGCAGTAAACAAAAAATCTTGCAAAAAGAAATAGTAAATTTTTGAATTTACGATTACAAAGGAGGGAAATGACGGTGGTTGTTTCTCTCTTTTTATTTTGAATTGGTATAAAATATACTTTGTATGTCTTTTATATTCACTAAAAGTCGTATATTCGCGTTCAAATGTAAAAGTGTAAGAGTTTATGAAAGTTCCATCAATTGTAGATGTTCAAAATGTTTTGAATCAAGCGGAAATTGCAAAAGTGTTAAGTGAAAAAGAGAAAGCATTGCTTCTTGATAATTTAAAGGTTATTTCGTATGCAAAAGGAGAAACCATATACAAGCAAGGCTCTGTTATTTGTGATTATCCAATTTTGATAAGTGGTTTGTGTAAAGTTACGGTTGAAAATCCTTTTGAGGGAAATGGCACTATTATCGCTTTGGTGCAACCAGTGAAATTTATCGGTGTTTTTTCTTTGGAAGATACAGAATATCAAGCTACTACTACTGCATTGTCTGATTCTGTGGTTGCATTTCTTGACAAGAAGTTTTTCTCTCAATTAATGTTAACTAATGGAAAATTTTGTTACAAAATGTTTGAAGTATTGTGTAATTATACAAAGACATTTGTACGTATGTCTGTTGACTTTAGTCAAAAATCAATTTTGGCAAGAGTTGCAAGTTCTCTATTGTATATTGCAGAAATGGTTAATGGTAATCGTATCAATCTTCCAATTTCTCGAAATGATTTGGCAGAATATTCGGGTATTGCAACAGGAAGCACAATTAGATTGTTGAGCGACCTCGAAAAAGATGGTATCATAGTGTTAGATAAAAAAACAATTACAATTATGGACCAAGAAGCTTTGCGTAGAATTAGTATGCAAGGTGAATAAATAGTTTATTTTTTGAAATGTAACGAAGGCGACTTCGTTGGAAAGTGCTTACTACGAAGCCGTCACCCTGAGCGATAGCGAAGGGTCTGTTAACACTACCATGACGATTGTTCTTTGCAACTCTTTGTTTGTGGAGACAGATTCGACGTCTCCAATAGCGACATTATTCTTTGAGACGCGATAAATTGACGTCTCTACATTCTTAATTTCTTACTGACATAACATTCCTAATAAAGCAGATTCGTCGGTAACTTTCTTTATTCATACTAAGAAAGTAAGGGAAATATTTGTATTTTTGTTATATCAATCCAAAAAGTCAAAGACAATATGCCGAAAATTAACGAATTGCGCTTGCAAACAAATGAAAATCCGACAAATTCAGGAGAAATAGTTTTGTATCAACCAAATGAAACAATTCGTTTGGAAGTTAGAATGGAAAACGAAACCGTCTGGCTCTCGCAAGCCCAGATGGCAGAATTGTTTCAAACAACTCGAAACAACATAACTCTACATATTGGCAACATATTCAAGGAAAATGAGCTAAACAAAAATTCAGTATGTAAGGATTTCTTACTAACTGCATCGGATGGGAAAACGTATAAGACAAAAATTTACAATCTTGACGTTATAATATCGGTTGGGTATCGCGTAAAATCACAAAGAGGTACTCAATTTAGAATTTGGGCTAATCAAGTATTAAAACAATATCTTTTACACAGGCACGTCCTCAATCAACGAATAGAAAATTTAGAAAAAGTCGTTACAAAACATCAAGAACAAATCGATTTCTTCATTCGCACTTCTATACCTCCTATTGAAGGAATTTTTCACGAAGGACAGGTGTTTGATGC
>JAZRVS010000092.1:0-18869 GCA_045599365.1 Bacteroidales bacterium | reverse complement strand
TTCGTCATAAAGGTTTCATACCATGGGATGACGATTTTGATATAGTGATGCCAAGGAGTGATATGAACAAATTGCTCCAGATTATATCTGATAATCCTGATTCAAAATTTAATGTGGAATGGCATAGTACAAACTCTGAATACCTTAACTTATTCCCAAAAGTTTGCTTAAAAAATACATTATTTGATGAAGGTGTAAGAAAATTTCCAATAGGTATATTTGTTGATATCTTTCCATTGGACTTGACTGGCTCTTATCATCCGAAACATGAAAAACTGAAGAAAAAAATAGCAAGATTGAATTATATATCAGTCGCAAAATTTTCCACAGCCAAGATAGGAATAAAGCAATTGTTCAAAAGCATTGTGCCTTGGAAACTTTTGTTTTACAAATGTCTCAGCTTTTTCTTCAATAATGATAAATGCTATAGCCAGATTGAAAAAACAGCACTGTCCGCAAAGCGGTTGGGAAAAACACATTATGCTAGTTTCAGTTCACCATACGGCATAAAAAAAGAGGTAATGCCAGTTGATTGGTTTTGCAACGGCACCGATCTGGAGTTTGAAGGAAGAATGTATTTGGCTCCGACGGCATATTTAAAGGTCGTTCAGTCCATCTATGGTTCTAATTATAAGCAATTATCACCTGAAGATAAACGGAAAACACATTATCCAATTCATGTTATATTTTCGGACGGCATAGAACTGTTCTTTGAACAGCCTTCCAAGAGAGTAAGATATACGGATTGGTAACAATTTTTTTTTGAAAAATGAAACTTTCTATAATCATCCCGGTTTACAACGTTGAAAAATACGTTGAGAAGTGTATTCGCAGTTGCGAAAACCAGAACATTCCGAAAGAAGACTACGAAATAATAGTCGTGAACGATGGCTCGTCTGATGGAAGTCTGGCCATTGTAGAGCAGTTAGCGAAAGAATATCCGAATATCAAGATTATCAGCCAGGAAAACCAAGGCCTAAGCGCAGCTCGCAACACAGGGCTTGAATGTGCTCGGGGAGAGTATGTCTGGTTTGTGGATTCTGACGACTGGATTGAGGAAAACTGTCTGAAAGAGATGACAGGAAAACTCGTAGATGGTATTGACATACTTCAGATTCTGTACAAGCATGCGTATGAGGATGGGACGGTCCGGATTCCTGCACAGAAATTCCTTGACGGTATTCATTCCGGCAGGGAGATAACCGAGCACGGAGGTCTTATTTCCCCAGCTCCGTTCTCAGTTCTCCGTTCCGAATTTCTCAAAGAAAATGATTTCAAGTTCTTCCCGGGAATTTATCACGAGGATGCCGAATTGAAATCGAGGATGGTATATACTGCAAAGAAGATAGCTTTTCATAAACAACCGGTATATTATTATCTGATACGTACCTCTGACAGCATAATGGCTGTTCCGAAACCAAAACGTTCATCCGATATGCTGACAGTATGCTGGCATTTGCACGATTTTCAAATATCTTGTGTTAAAGAAAAGAAAGCAAAACAACATTTTGATTACAAGATTTCAAATCACCTGAATCATGCGCTTCACAATATCTGCAAATGTTCTGTCGCAGAAATGGAACGGTTCAACATTGAAATGTGGCAAAACAGGGATTTGTTCACTCACCTGAAAGATGCCAAGTTGATGAAATACAGATTGGAATATCTCCTTTTCAGACTTTTTCCAAAAAAGACCATAGAAATGTATAGACTACTACAAATATTCAATTATAGAAATGGAAAATTGCAATAACAAACATATTTATCTATGTCTGGCTCACATGAGTGAAGACGGTGTGGAGCAACAGTATATAAAGAAAGCATTTGACGACAACTATGTTGTGCCTCTCGGACCGAATGTGGAGCAGTTTGAGAAGGAACTGGAAGGATTTGTCAACGAAAATCCTTCCCCTCGACAAGCCTGTGCTGAGCCTAGTCGAAGTGCTCGGGATAAACTTGGCTCAGGACAGGCTCCAGAGCAGGCTACCGGCATGAGCAAGCGTGTTGTGGCACTCTCATCTGGTACAGCTGCATTGCATCTGGCTTTGACGGTGCTGGGAGTGGGCACTGGCGATGAAGTTCTGGTGCAGAGTTTCACCTTCTGCGCCTCGGTGAATCCTGTCAGATATCTTGGTGCCGACCCCATCTTTGTGGGTTCTGAACCTGATTCGTGGAACATGGACCCTGTTTTGTTGGAAAAGGCAATTATAGACAGAAAAATACTGACGGGAAAGTATCCGAAAGCCATTATTCCTGTGACACTGTATGGTATGCCATACGACTGCGACAAAATCATGGCTATTGCTGACAAATACGGCATTCCCGTTATTGAGGACAGTGCTGAAGGTTTAGGGTCAAGATACCAGGGACGTTCACTTGGCACTTTCGGTAAGTTCGGGGTGCTGTCGTTCAATGGAAATAAAATGATTACCACTTCTGGTGGAGGCGCACTGATAATTGAAAATGAAGAAATCAGGTCTGAGGTGATGATGTATGCCACCCAATGCAAGGAGAAGTATAGATATTATCACCACGAGAAGATAGGTTATAACTATCGTATGAGCAATATCTGCGCAGGAATAGGCATTGGACAGATGACGGTGTTGGAGAGCCATATTGCCCACCACCGGCATGTTGCGGATCTTTATGAAAAAGCATTTGCTGAAATACAGGGTATCGACTTCCATAAAGGACCGGACTGGGCTGCTGAAGGAAGCAACTACTGGCTCAGCACTGTCACGGTTGACCAGTCAGTCCATGTGAAAGGACAGGAACACGCATACGTGAACGCCGTTTCTGAAAGAATTCCCAATCATACAAATTGCGAACCAAATGAAAACGTGGAGGCATTGATTGCCAGACTTGAGAAGGCGGGAATAGAGGCTCGCCCTCTGTGGAAACCTATGCACAAGCAGCCAATATATGCCGATGCCCCTGTATATACTAAAGGCGTGGAAGTTGAACTTTTCAAGGTTGGACTTTGTCTTCCAAGTGGTCCTTGCGTATCTGATGATGATGTGAAATACATTGTACAGTGCATAAAAGAGATCATCTTATAAAATAGCCCTGTTTTACTTTTTATTGGTATCATCGCACTGAAGAATAACATATTGTAATTAAGGTATGAATAACATGAAGCATTTTTTTATTATGATGGTCCTTTCTGTGACCATCTGTTCTTGTAGCAATAAAGGTCAGTTTGTAATCCTTGCTGCAGAAGAGGCAGAGTACAACAAATGCCGTGAGATTTTCCCAGAAATAGAATGCATAAGGACTGGTGTCGGTGCAGGAAATGTCATTAAGATATGTAGCGAGCTTCCTGAGGGGACACGCATTATCAATATTGGCTATGCTGGAAGCAACAATGTTGAAGTTGGAACGGTGTCTTTGGTGAGCGACTCTTTTAGATATACTGATGGTAACTACAAATTTGATGACTACGCAAATCCGCTCCACCTTTCTGATGAAGGACTTCAATGCTATACGGGGAATAGTTTCTTTACAGAGTCGGACAAGACTGAACCAACGCTTTATGATATGGAACTCAACTATATAGCATCATTTTCGTCTCGTCTAAAAATAGTTGCGTCCGTAAAAATCGTTAGTGACAATCTAAGTGTTGATGCTTTCATGAACAACGCTATTCGCGAATCGGGTTTGTTGGTAGGTGACGATGTCTGGGCAAAAGTGAAAGATGTTGTAGAACAGATTATTATCTCGGAGCAAAATCTGCAATAAGGTTGAGTGACTTGCTGTAGAGTCAATAATCAAAATCGTAAACTATTTACTCACCAACAATGTGTGATAAAAATGACGAGCTCTTTTGCTACCATTTGCCTTTGTGTTGAGAAAAATTGCATATTTTTGTTATTGAATTGATTTTTTTTGACTTTAAGTTATTGATATATAAAGACAAGAATAATGAAGACAGCGCCTATTAAATAATCCCGTGAGGACGGAAAGGTAAATATACTAACATATAAATTTACGAAAATGAAGAAATTATTTATAGCCATTATTACTATTGCTTGTGCGGTTGCTTTCGCCTCTTGCTCGGCACCGAAACAGGTTGCGTATTTTCAGGATGTTTCGGGAATAGACACTCTGATTACGAATGTCAGCAATCAACCGCTGAAAGTTCAGCCTGGAGAAAAATTGATGATAGTCGTTCATAGTTCTGTACCAGAATTGGCGGCAACATTTAATCTCCCCGTTGTAGGTTATAGACTAGGTGTAGCCAACTCAAGTCAAAACTATAATTCTTCTTATGCCACAATGAGTTATACCGTATCGCCAGATGGTACTATAGATTTTCCTGTTTTAGGGAAAATTAAGGTGGATGGAATGACACGAGATGAAGTTGCGGAACATATAAAAAATCGTCTTGTGACTGAAAATCATTGCAAGGATGCCATTGTAAATGTAGAATTGTCAAATGCTTACGTTAATGTGATGGGTGAAGTTAATCGTCCTGGTCGATATGAATTGACGCAAGACAATGTTACCATTTTGGATATTCTGAGTCAAGCCTCTGATTTGAGCGTTTTGGGAAAACGTGAAAATGTGATGGTAAGTCGGAAAACATCAGAAGGAACGCAGATCTATCATATTGATTTGACCGATATGCAACAAATGCTCTCTTCTCCAGCATATATTATGCAGCAAGGAGACGTGGTGTATGTGGAGCCAAACAAGGTGCGCAAACGCCAATCAACAGTTAATGGTAATAATTTTGTTAATACAAGCTTTTGGATTTCGGTTGCTTCTCTTGCCGTATCCATCATATCAATCATGACAAGATAAATATACGTTATGGAAAAGAAAAATAATGTAAAGCAACAAAGTAATTCTATAAGTTTCAAAGAGTTTTTGTACCAATGTCAGGGCGAATGGAAATGGTTTGTCTTATCCGTTATGTTTTGCCTTCTACTAGCTGTTTGTTATTTATGGGTAACCCCAAAGTTATATAACCGTAGTGCAACTATCATGATTAAGCCAGAGAATAATCGTAATTCTGGCTCGTTCACCAGTAAACTGCAAAATATGGGCGATATGAATTTATTTGGAACGGTGAGTGATGTGCAAAATGAAATTCTGTGTATCCAGTCAACGGATATTATGCTCGAAACGGTTAAGCGTATGCATTTGGACTACACTTATTCGACCTATAAATATTTGACAGAAAAAGGCGTATTATATGGAAATAATTTGCCAATTGAAGTTGAAGTGCCAGAAATTCGTCCAGAACAGGGTTTTTCTATGACACTCAATATCAAAAATGGAGAAATCTCAATCACCAATTTGCAAACAAAGTTGGATGAAGTTGAGATTAATGACGAAGAAAAATATGTCTGTACTTTGGAAAAGCCAGTTCAAACATCTATTGGTACCATTTGTGTTCATCAAAAACAAACTGATTTGACTGACCAAACTATATATATCACACGTCATGGTTACCACAGTGCCGTAAGTGCGCTTCAAAGAAACATGTCGTTTTCATTGGTTAATAAACAAGCAGCACTAATCAATATGTCATGTAAGGATTATGTGCCTGCTCGTGCGGAGGATATTCTCAATACAATAGTTACGGTTTACAATGAGAGTTGGGTGAAAGACAAAAACTTACTTGCGGTTTCTACTTCTGATTTTATTAACGAACGAATACGAGTGATAGAGGAAGAGTTAGGTGCGGTTGATAAGGGCATTTCCTCTTTCAAGAGTGAAAACAATATGATAGATGTGAATGCTTCTTCCACTCAAAATATAACTCAGGCAATCAATTCGGAAAATTCTATTCGTCAATATACTAATGAGTTATATATGGTGCGATACATTCGTAATTACATGAGTCAGGATAAAGCTAATTATAATTTATTGCCAACAGGTTTAGGACTCAGTAGTGCTTCCTTGAATAGTCAGATAGAGGATTATAATAGCAAACTTTTGCGTCGAGATAATATTGCTCGTCAGAGTTCAAATGAAAGTCCTCTCGTGAAGGAAATCAATAACGAACTTGCAGCTATGCATACAGCAATTCTTAGTGGATTGGATAATGAGAAAGTTCGTTTGGAACATCTCATACAGGCAGAACAACGCAATCAAGATAAGTACGTTGACCGTCTCACTTCAACTCCAATATTGGAACGAGACTTACGCTCAATTGAACGTCAACAGGAAGTTAAAGAGGAATTATATCTCTATTTGTTGCAGAAAAGAGAAGAAAATGAGTTGTCTCAAGCTTTTACAGCATACAACACTCGCATTGTATCTAAGCCATACGGCAGACTTCAACCCGTTTCTCCAAAGAGAAGTAGTATATTGTTGCTTGCTTTTTTGTTGGGACTTTTCGTGCCATTTAATATCATTTATCTAAGAAATATCTTCAATACAGTAGTACGTGGACGTAAGGATATTGAATCACTTTCTACACCATTCGTTGGCGAAATACCTATGGTACGATTAAAACGGGCAGAAAAAGGTGCTACGGAGAACCTTGTGGTAAAATCAAATAGTCGAAATATAGTTAATGAAGCATTTCGCGTTGTTCGTTCCAATTTGGAATTTATGATTGGTAATGGGCAAAAGAAAGTGATTTTAGTAACTTCTTTTAATCCAGGATCAGGAAAATCTTTCATTACTGCGAATTTAGCTGCTTGTATGGCTATAAAAGGTAAAAAGGTCGTAATGATAGATGTTGATATGCGACATGCTTCACTTAGTGATCTTATAGGCAAACCCAGACAGGGGCTTAGCAACTATTTGGCAGGTGTTATAGACAATTGTCCAATACTTGAATATCCAGAACATGAAAACTTATATATTATTCCATCAGGAGCAATGCCACCAAACCCAACAGAACTTCTATACAGCGATAGAATGAAGTCGCTTATAGAAAACTTGAGAGTCAATTATGATTTTATTTTTATTGATTGTCCTCCTGTAGAAATTTTGGCCGACACCTCAATCGTAGCGCAATATGCAGATAAGACTCTGTTTATCGTACGTGCTGGAGTGATGGAACGCGATATGTTACCTGAAATAGATAAGTATTATACTGAACGCAAATTACCAGAATTGACACTTCTATTAAATGGTACAGATTCATTTAAAGGTCATTATGGTTCTCATTATGGGTATTATCATCATTATGGAAATTATTATCAAGATGATAAAACAAACAATTAATATTCTTTCGAAGATTGTGTCGTCTAAAATGTAAGGCTATGATTTCGTACGCAAAATATTATAGATTCTTAAAAAGCAAGGTAGGTTCGTTTGGTTGCGTGGATAGTCGAATTGTTTTAACTTGCGATATGATTATATCTATTGTGGCATCGTTTTGTGTTGCATTGATAGTGAAACCGATGTCTATTGCCGAAAATTACTATTTTATCAAAGTTCTCGTTCCCTCGTTTCTTGCGTCTATTGTAGCTTTTGCGTTGTTCCATACGTATCGCATCGTAGTTAGACATACTCAAGTCTTAGATATGAAAAGAATTGCGTGTGCTGTGCTAACAAAAGTTGCAATTATCGTTACATTGTGGCTTTTTATTGTAGATGAAGTTAATCACTTCGGATATCATTACTTGTACTTCTTGCTTGTTGTATGTGTCTTGGAATATTTCATAACATTTTCGTTGCTTGTTTTATCCCGAGTCTTGTTGATTGATATGTATGAAAAAATAGCAACTCCAGCCACGAGATTAAGAAGAAAATTGATGGTTTATGGAACAACTCGATCTTCGATTTCTTTACTAACTTTTCTTACCCAAAGTAAAAAATATGAAATATGTGGAATCCTCAATTATGATAGCAAAAACACCTCTCAAAAGGTTTGCAGTTTTAGAGTTTTTTCATTCAATACACAGGACGATTTAGAGTCCATTTTCAAAAAACAGAATTTTTCTTTTTTGATTTTTTCTACGCTCAGAGAGCTTCATCAAGAAGAAGAACGAGTTGTTAAATTTTGTCATGATTATGGAGTAAAAATGCTGATAGCGCCCAATATAGATAGTGTTTTATTAAATGATAACGAATTCAAACTTGGAATTAGAGAAATCAAGATAGAAGATCTTCTTGGTCGCGATGAAATACAAATCAATATGAAAGAGGTCCGTAGTAAGTTTCTTGGAAAAACGGTGATGGTAACTGGTGCGGCTGGAAGTATAGGAAGCGAATTGTGTCGTCAAATGGCTGATTTGGGAGTATCAACCATTGTTCTTTTTGATAATGCAGAAACGCCACTTCACAATATTCGTCTTGAACTTGACGAAAAGTGGGGGAAAAATGCTTCTGATGGAGAACGTGTAAAGATTGAACCAATAATTGGTAATGTGTGCGAACGCGATAGACTTGATTATGTTTTCGAACATTACCAACCACAAATAGTATTTCATGCGGCCGCATATAAACACGTTCCATTGATGGAAGAAAATCCTTGCGAAGCAATTAAAACGAATATTACTGGTACAAGGAATGTTGCTGATTGTTGCATTAAATATGGTGTCAGCAATATGATAATGATTTCCACCGACAAGGCTGTCAATCCAACGAATGTGATGGGGGCTACAAAACGTGCAGCAGAAATGTATGTACAGGGATTGAGTCAGAACATAGTTTCTGGAGAAATTAAAAGTTGTACAATGTTTACTACTACTCGTTTTGGAAATGTACTTGGTTCCAGTGGTTCCGTTGTTCCTCTTTTTCAAAAACAATTAGAAACTGGAGGCCCGCTGACTGTTACCAGTCCCGAAATATGCCGTTTCTTTATGTCCATTCCAGAAGCCTGTCGTCTTGTGACTGAGGCTGCAACTTTAGGTACGGGAGGCGATATTTTTGTGTTTGATATGGGTGAACCAGTCAAGATTATTGATCTTGCAAAAAATATGATTAAGCTGGCTGGGTACGTTCCAGAAAAAGACATTAAGATTGAAATTACTGGTCTAAGACCTGGTGAAAAATTATACGAAGAGGTTCTTGCTACTGAAGAAAATTCTACCATGACTGAGCATCCTAAGATTCGAAAGGCTAAAATCCGTAGCGTTAACTTTGACGAAGTTCAACGATTTTGTGATGAACTTGATGGGCGGGCAACCGTGTTGAATGATAATTGTAATTGTCAGATGGAGGTTGTCTCTCTTCTTAAGCAACTTGTTCCAGAATTCAAAAGTCAGAATTCAATCTTTGAAAAATTGGATAACTGCTATGAAAAATCTCTTTGAGAAATCAACTTACTATTAAGGAAATCAAACTGATACCTAACTACAGAAATCTGAAAACTATTTACAAATATATCAATCAAAAAAAATTTCTTTATAGCAAATTATTTGCAAAAAATAGTATATATTTGCCACGTGATTTTGAATGAGGGGACGAGTAAGTCCCCTTTTTGTTTGCATATATGGCTATAGAAAAGGAAAAAATAGAGACATTGGTAGCATCATTTGCCGAAGGGACAGATTTGTTTTTAGTTTCTTTGTCAATCTCTTCATCAAATGTGATTGTGGTTGAGGTTGATGCCGATTCTTCTGTTGATATTGACAAATGTGTAGAATTGAGTAATTTTATAGAAGCAAATCTCAGTCGTGATGTTGAGGATTACGAATTAACAGTTACATCTGTGAGTTTGTCTGATCCATTTAAAGTTTTTCGTCAATATCAGAAAAA
This sequence comes from Bacteroidales bacterium, assembly GCA_045599365.1. GTDB lineage: Bacteria > Bacteroidota > Bacteroidia > Bacteroidales > UBA1715 > UBA1715. Next base: position 9,203 of record JAZRVS010000092.1, on the reverse strand, counting down.
TGTAGGAAAAATGGTTTGTGTTACAACAGCGGAACGGAAGTATGTGGGCGAAATGCTTTCTGCAACCGAAGAAAAGGTCGTTGTGAGACATACCGATGTGGTGAAAGTTCCACCCAAAAACAAAAAGAAAGAAATGGAATTCGTTACGGAAATACCATTTGGGGATATACAAAAAACCGAATGTGTGATTCTGTTTAAAAATAAAATAATTTAAATCTAAGTATCAAAGTAACAATTGTAAAGCGATGAAAGAAGAACATCAAAATTTAGCGGAAGCTTTTGCAGAGTTCAAATCAGACAAGAACATCAATCGTCCAACGATGGTGAAAATTCTTGAAGAAGTATTGATTAACTTGTTGAAACGTAAATTTAACGTGGAAGACGATGAGGCAATTACCAAAAGTTTCAATATCACTATAAATGTTGATAAAGGAGACTTTGAAATATGGCATAACCGAGAAGTCGTTGAAGATGATGATGTTGAAGATACGTTGAGTCAAATTTCTTTGTCAGAAGCACAAAAAATTGATGCTGATTATGAAGTCGGAGAAGATGTAACAGATAAAATTAGTATCAGTGATTTTGGTCGTCGTGAAGTACTTTCAATTCGCCAAAATTTGATGTCGCGTATTCAAGATTTGGAGAAATACAATATTTATACAAAATACAAAGATCAAGTTGGTCAAATTATTACGGCTGAAGTTGCTCAAGTTTGGAAAAAGGAAATTACACTTGTTGACGAAGAACGCAATGAGTTACATTTGCCAAAATCAGAGCAAATCCCTTCGGATTTCTACCGTAAAGGTGATTCTGTTCGTGGTGTTATTGCAAAAGTTGAAATGGATAATGGAAAACCAATTATCACAGTTTCGAGAACAACACCATCGTTCCTTGAACGTTTGTTTGAATACGATGTTCCTGAAGTTTTTGATGGTTTAATTACTATCAAGAAAATAGTTCGAATCCCAGGTGAAAAAGCAAAAGTAGCTGTTGAATCATACGATGATAGAATTGATCCAGTAGGTGCTTGTGTGGGTGTGAAAGGAGCTCGTATTCATGGTATTGTACGTGAGTTGAGAAACGAAAATATTGATGTTATAAACTATACAACGAATCCTCAATTGTTTATTCAACGTGCGTTGAGTCCAGCAAAGATTTCTTCGATAAAAGTTGACGAAGCAAACAAAAAAGCTGATGTGTTTATGTCTCAAGATCAAGTTTCGCTTGCAATTGGTAAAGGTGGTGCTAACATTAAGTTGGCAATTCAGTTAACTGGTTATGATATAGAAGTTTATCGCGAAAATGATATCATAGAAGATGATATTGAACTTGATGAATTTAGCGATGAAATTGATTCTTGGATTCTTGACGAATTTAAGAAAGCTGGTTACGACACTGCAAAGAGCGTACTTCGTATCAGTAAAGATGATTTGTTGAAACGAGTTGATTTGGAAGAAGAAACAATTGATGATGTATTAAAGATTCTTAGCGAAGAATTCAACAACTAATTAATCAATAGAAATAACCAAATCGGACAACAGTAAAATAGATAAATATGGCAAGATTAGGAAAAGTATCACAAGAGTTAAATACAGGATTGGACAGAATTGTCGAATTCTTAAAGAGTAAAGGGTTTGAGGTTGAGAATAGTCCATCGTCAAAAATCACTGACGAAATGTATGATGAACTAATGAACGAATTTTCTGATGGCGCCAAAGAAAAAAAAGATGCTGGTAGTGTTGACCTTTCAGAAATGCGTAAAGCTCAAGAAACGATAGAATTGCCACAAGAAGAACCTGTTGCCCCTAAAAAAGAAGAGGTGTTTCAAACCGAAACTCCAACAATAAAAAAACCTAATATTATAGGAAATATTGATTTGGATAAGGCAAATCGACCAACAACTCCTGTTAAAGAAAAGGTTGAAAAATCAATACAACCAGTAGAAAAAGTTGTTGAAAAGGTGATGGAAAAGCCTGTTGAAACAAAGATTGATGTGCCAGAGGTTGAAAAAGTTGTTCCTAAAGAAGAAATGGTTAGTCCTGTTGTTGAGAAAACCGAAGATGAAATTTTTAACCCTTCAACTGCAAAGGTTGAAAATAAGGTAAAGGTTTTGGGTACAATTGACTTAGGTGCTCTTAATCAAAAAACTCGTCCAGATAAAAAAACAAAAAAAGAAAAAGAACAGGAAAAACGAGAAAAGGTTATTGCGAGCAAGAAAATAATGGAGGCACAAAAAGCTCAAAGTACTCCTGCACCTGTAGAATCTGAGAAAAAACGTCCTCGCGAGGAAAATTTCATTAAAACGGAAGTCCCAACTATAAAAGGACCAAAAATCATTACTACTGTTGATATCCTTCAAACTCAACCTGAGGAAAGAGTCTCTAAAAAAGGGAAACGTAATCATATTACGGTTAAAGGAGAAAAGGTCAATATTGATGAACACGAAAGTTTTGATAGAGATTCAAAGGGTAGAAATGATAAGGGTGGCAAAGGTCGCGATAAGCATGGAAAGAATAAACATGGCTTCTTCCATGAGGAAATAAGCGATGAAGACATTGAACGTAACATAAAAGATGTTCGTACAAAGCTTGATAGTATGGGTAAGAAAACTCTTACATCAAAGCATAATCGTGAGAAAAAAGAGAAAATTCGCCAAGAAATGGAATTGGCTGAATTAGAACAACAAGAACAAGAAAAAATCTTGAAAGTTACTGATGTGGTTTCAGCAAATGACCTTTCGGCAATGATGAATATTCCAGCAATGGATATTATTAAAACTTGTTTTGAAATTGGTTTGATGGTTTCGTTGAATCAACGATTGGAAGCCGATACTATCCAAATGATTGCAGAAAACTTTGGCTTTGAAGTTCAATTTGTAAGTGCCGATGCACAAGAAGCAATTGAAGAAGTTGAAGATAAACCAGAAGATTTGAAACCACGACCTCCAATAGTTACGGTTATGGGACACGTTGACCATGGTAAGACATCGTTGCTTGACTATATTCGTAAAACAAATGTAATTGCAGGTGAAGCTGGCGGTATTACACAACATATTGGAGCTTATAATGTTACATTGGCTGATGGTCGTCAAATAACATTCCTTGATACTCCAGGTCATGAGGCATTTACTGCTATGCGTGCTCGTGGCGCTCAAGTAACAGATATTGCAATTATTGTGGTCGCAGCTGATGACCAAGTAATGCCACAAACTGTTGAGGCTATTAATCATGCTGCAGCTGCTGGTTGCCCTATTATTTTTGCAATCAATAAGATTGATAAACCAGGAGCCAATCCAGATCGTGTTCGCGAACAACTTGCTAATATGAATTATCTTGTTGAAGAATGGGGTGGTAAATATCAATGTCAAGAAATTGCTGCTAAATTCGGTAAAAATGTTGATTTGTTGATGGAAAAGGTTCTTCTTCAAGCTGATTTGTTGGAGTTGACTGCTAATCCAAATAAACCAGCACAAGGAACTGTTATAGAAGCAAAACTTGATAAAGGTCGTGGTTACACAACGAATCTTTTGATAAGTTCAGGAACACTTCATGTTGGTGATGTTATATTAGCTGGTATGCATGCTGGTAAAATTAAAGCTATGTTTAACGAACGTGAACAGCGCATTACAGAAGCAGGTCCATCAACGCCAGTAATGGTTTTAGGTCTTGATGGTGCACCACAAGCTGGTGATAAAATTCACGTGATGGAAAATGAACGCGAAGCTCGTGATATTGCAAGTAAACGTGAACGTTTGCAACGTGAACAAGAATTGCGTGCAATGAAACCAGAAACACTTGAAGATATTGCTCGCAAGATTAAGATTGGAAATGTTCAAGAGTTGAATTTGATTATTAAGGGTGATGTTGGTGGTTCAATAGAAGCATTGGCTGATTCGTTGTTGAAACTTTCTACTGAAGAAATAGAGATTGTTATCAAACACAAGGCGGTTGGTCAAATTTCAGAATCAGATGTCTTGTTAGCTTCAGCTTCAAAAGCAATTATTGTTGGTTTCCAAGTTCGTCCTTCTGCGGATGCTCGTAGAATGGCTGAAAAACTAGGAATAGACATTCGTTTATATTCAATTATTTACGATGCAATCAACGAAGTAAAAGACGCTATGAGTGGTATGCTTTCTCCTGAAATAAAAGAAGAAGTTACTGGTAGTTGTGAAGTTCGACAGGTATTCAAAATCTCTAAGGTCGGTACTGTTGCAGGTTGTTACGTTACGGATGGAAAAATTATGCGAAATTCAAAAGTTCGTATTATTCGCGATGGTATCGTAATTTACACTGGAGCTCTTTCTTCTCTACGTAAGGTTAAAGAAGACGTTAAGGAAATGACAAAAGGTTTTGAGTGCGGTTTGAGTGTCGCAAACTACAACGATATTCAAGAAGGCGATATGATTGAAGCTTTTGAAGAAAAAGAAGTTCAAAGAACTCTATAAAATAAATTTACAATTATTTCTTGCTATGAAAAAGCATATTCCTAATTGTATTACACTTTGTAATTTGTTGTGTGGCGTTTGTTCTGTCATTGTAGCAACAACGCAGTTTGTGAATATAGAATGGGCAGTTATTCTTATCTTTTTGGGTGCACTATTTGACTTTTTTGATGGATTTGCAGCACGCTTGTTAAAGGTATCTTCTGCTATCGGAAAGGAATTAGATTCTTTGGCAGATTTGATTACGTTTGGTTTTGCACCAGCAGCAATCACGTCAGCAATGATTTTACATATTTTAGGATTTGAAAGTTTGAGACCAGACGATGGCACTATCATTGCTACTCAAGATTATCTTATGGCATTTATTCCATATATTATGGTAGCATTTTCGGCTTTGCGATTAGCAAAATTCAATTTAGATGAACGACAAACTTGTTCGTTTATTGGATTACCAACCCCAGCAAATGCAATCTTTTTCGCTTCATTTGCTTTTATGCCTGAACTTGATTATCTTCCTGTTGTGGTATTGGTTGTCTTGTCTATTGTCTTTTCTTTATTGTTAATTTCTGAGATTCCAATGTTTTCTTTGAAATTCAAAAATTATTCATGGTCTGATAATAAAATTAGATATATCTTTTTGATTCTTGCTGTTATTTTGTTGGTAATCTTTCAGTTACAAGGGTTGATATTTGTAATTGTTTGTTATATAGTGTTGTCAATTATCAATAATATGTCGACAAGAAAGAATGTATAAAGAACACTATTAATATTGTATATATGAAAGAATATAAACGATACCTCATTACAGCAGCCCTTCCGTATGCGAATGGACCAGTTCATATTGGACACCTTGCTGGGGTCTATGTTCCAGCCGATATTTATGTTCGTTACTTACGAATGAATGACAAGGATGTGCTTTTTGTATGTGGTAGCGACGAACATGGTGTGCCAATCACTATTAAAGCAAAAAAAGAAAATTGTTCTCCACAAGATATTGTTGATCGTTACGATGCGATTATTCGAAAATCATTCGAAGAATTTGGAATCAGTTTTTCAAATTATTCTCGTACATCTCACGATTTACATACAAAAGTTTCGTCAGATTTTTTCAAAACATTGTATGATAAGGGAGAATTTATAGAACTTACATCGGAGCAATATTATGACGAAGAAGCTCAACAATTTTTGGCCGATCGTTATATTGTTGGTACTTGTCCGAAATGTGGTGCAGAAGGAGCTTACGGCGATCAATGTGAAAAATGTGGAAGTTCGCTTTCTCCAGAAGAATTGATAAATCCTGTAAGTAAACTTTCTGGTGCAAAACCAGTAAAAAAAGCAACAAAACATTGGTATTTGCCACTCGATAAACATGAGGAATTCCTTCGTAAATGGATTTTGGAAGGTCACAAGGAATGGAAAACAAATGTTTATGGACAATGTAAATCGTGGTTAGACGGAGGTTTACATCCTCGTGCGGTAAGCCGTGATTTGGATTGGGGTGTTCCTCTACCATTGGAAGGCACAGAAGGAAAGGTGTTGTATGTGTGGTTTGATGCTCCAATAGGTTATATCACTTCTACGCAGGAATGCACTCCAGATTGGGAAAAATATTGGAAATCGGAAGATTCTAAATTGGTACATTTTATAGGAAAAGACAATATCGTGTTCCATTGTATTGTGTTCCCAGTAATGTTAAAGGCTCATGGAGAATATATTTTGCCAGAAAATGTTCCTGCAAATGAATTTTTGAATTTGGAAGGAGATAAAATTTCAACATCGCAAAATTGGGCAGTTTGGTTGAATGAATATTTGGAAGATTTTAAAAATCAACAAGATACATTGCGTTATGTTTTAACGGCAAATGCTCCAGAAACAAAAGACAACGATTTTACATGGAAAGACTTCCAAGCACGTAATAATAACGAATTGGTGGCAATTCTTGGTAATTTTGTGAATCGTGTTGTTGTATTGACACAAAAATATTTTGCGGGAAAAGTTCCTTCTAAAGGCGTGTTGAACGATGTTGATAAACAAGCCTTAGATGCAATTGCAACAGCCAAAGATAACATTTCTAAAAATATCGAAAATTATCGTTTCCGTGATGCTTTGAAAGATGCAATGCAGTTAGCTCGGGTTGGAAATAAATATTTGACAGAAACAGAACCATGGAAGTTGATAAAAACCGATGAAACTCGTGTCGCAACAATTTTGAATGTTTGTTTGCAAATCACTGCTAATTGTGGAATTCTATTTGAACCATTTTTACCTTTCTCGTCAGCTAAGATTATGAAGATGATGAAAATAGATAATGCTAAATGGGCTGATGCAGGGAATGCAGACATAATGAAAGAATGCAACGAAATAGGTCAAGCAGAATTGATGTTCCGAAAGATTGAAGATGCTGAAGTAGAAGCGCAAATAGCAAAATTGGAAGCTGCGAAAAAGGCTCGTGAAGCAGAAGCCGCTATGAATGCTCCAGTTGCTCCACAAAAGCTGGAAATCACCTACGATGATTTTTCAAAATTGGATATTCGTATTGGAACAATTTTGGCAGCTGAACGAGTACCAAAAACAGATAAGTTGATGAAACTTTCTATTGATACTGGCATAGATACAAGAACGATTGTCTCTGGTATTGCAGAACATTTTACTCCAGAAGAATGCGTTGGGCGTCAGGTGAGTGTTCTTGTAAATCTCGCGCCAAGAAAAATGAAAGGAATTGAATCACAAGGTATGATTTTGATGGCTGAAAATGCCGATGGAAAGTTACAATTTGTAGCTACGGACAAAAAAGTTAAGAATGGTAGTCCAATTTCTTAAAATTATCACAATTTACTAAATTTTATGTATATATTTGCATGTCAAATTGGTTGAGTATGAGTGTTTCTATACAACGATTTATTGCTATTGTAGTGAGTGCCGTGATTTGTGTATGTTGCGGTTACGCGCAAGATACGCATTTTTCTCAGTTTGATGCCGCTCCTCTTTATTACAATCCTGCTTTAGCTGGAGTGAATGAATGTCACAATCGTATATATACGAATTATAAAGGACAGTGGGGAACTTATACAACTTTTATGGCTTCGTACGATCAACATTTGGAAAAAGTACAATTGTTAGGCGGAAATATTGGTCTTGGAGGTTTAGTTGTCGCTGATTATGCAGGAGAAAGTTCTTACGGAAATACACAAATAAAGTTAATACCAGCGTATCATTATGTGGTAATTCCAGGAAAATTGCGTTTGTCTGCTGGTTTGGATATCATGTTTGATGTAATGAGTATCAATAGTGGGAATGTAGAACTTGGAAACAAAGTTGATCCTATGACAGGAAAAATAACTCCAGGATGGGAAGAATACGAACATAGAGCTCGTTTCTATTGTGATATGGGGTTGGGGTTAAATGCTCAATACAATGTTACAGATGTTATTCCGATTAATTTTGGTATTACGTTTTTCCGATTGTTTGGCTCTGGAGGCGGAGGTCTTGCTGTTGCGAGTGATGATGCTGGAGATAATTTTAGAAGATTTTCATTGAACTCAAATGCAGTTATTCCTATAAATTCAAAGATTTCGATGTTGCCAAGTTTTATTTATACAAATCAAAAGAAGTATAATGAAATGAATGTTGGTACGTACGCGAAATTTAGTGTCGGTGAATATACACCAATCATTGATGCTGTTTATGCTGGTACATGGTATCGCGTAAAAGATGCTATTATTTTTGGATTGATGTTTGATAAACCAATTACAAAGAACTGGACTTTACAACTAGGTTGTAGTTACGATATCACCGTTTCTAATTATCGTAAATCAGATAAATGGGCTTCGGGGAAGAATGTTAAAAATGATAGCTTTGAGTTATCGTTGAAACTTTTGAATTGTCGTCAACCTATTATGGTTAATCCAGAGGGTATTGTTAACGATCCATTTAGATAGAAAATATGAAATCGCTTCAATATATTATAGCATTGCTTTTATTTGGTATTTTTTCTTTGAGTTCGTTTGCCCAAGGGAAAAAGCAATATTATGAAGCCTATATTGCTTTAGGTGACACGTGCTATGCTCGTGCTAATTACTTTGGCGCACACCAAGCATACGAAAAAGCTCTAATGTATATTGATAATCCAGATATTGCCTTTAAGTGTGCTGAAGCTTGTCGCGGTTATCAAAATTATCCTGATGCTGAGAAATATTACAAAATTGCAATTTCTGAAGATTCTATAACATATCGCTTGGCTAATTATTGGTATGCCGAAATGTTGAAATTGCAAGGAAAGTATAATGAAGCAAAGGCGCAGTACGAAATTCATTATAAGTTGAATAAAAACAAAGCTGATTATTATACAAAACGTGCAAAAGAGGAGATAACTATACTCACAAAGAAAATTAATAAAGTTGGAGAATCGGTTGGCTTGGAAGTAAAGAGAATTCCAGAACAAAATGTGAATTCAATGTATGCAGAGTATGCTCCATGTCAATACAATGATACTTTGTTTTTCTTTGCCGGAGTTCGCCCTCTTGATGTCAAACTGGCTGATACGTCATATATTTACGCGAATTATTTAACTCGCGTATTACAAGCAACTCGACAAGGTGACTCAGTTTGGAAAAATGTAAAGGAGGTAAAGTCACTTATTGATTCAAAGGCTCATGTAAGTAATTTGTCTTTTACCAAGGATGGAAAAACTGCTTATTTTAGTAAGTGTGTGGGGTATAATTGCGCTATCTACAAGGCTGATTTTGATCCACAATTTGCAGAT
>JAZRVS010000091.1:0-6672 GCA_045599365.1 Bacteroidales bacterium | reverse complement strand
TTGCTTATAAGTTATTTTTTGTTTTTTATCTTTTTTGCTGGATATATTGTTGCAGATATCGCTGCATCATTGATGTTATTTGCAATTGTACGAACATTACATGGTGCTCCTTTTGGCTCCGTAACGGTGTCAAATAGTACGGTTGCGATTGATGTTTTGCCATCATCTCGGAGGGCCGAAGGTATAGGATATTACGGCTTAAGTAATAATTTAGCGACAGCAATTAGTCCGTCTGTCGCTCTTTGGATTTTTGATGTGAGTGAAGGAAATTATGATATATTATTTACAGTTTCTCTTTTTGTCGCAGCGTTAGGGTTTGTTATAAATTCAACGATTAAATTGCCACAAAGAGAAATTAATAAACAAAAACAAACAATTTCGTTGGATAGATTTTTCCTATTAAAAGGTTGGAGACAAGCAATTTGTATGATTTGTTTCGCTTTTTCCTATGGCGTTGTGTCGACCTATGTAGCTATTTATGGTAAAGAAGAGTTGAATATAGTTGGTGGTACAGGATTCTTCTTTATGTTGCTTGCAATAGGACTTATATTATCAAGACTTGTTGGCGCACAATCACTGCGAAAAGGTCGGGTAGTACAAAATGCAGGAATTGGTAGTTTAATCTCACTTGTTGGCTATTTTATGTTTGCGTTTTTACATAATGAAATAGGGTATTATGGTGCAGCACTAATAATTGGATTAGGAAATGGTCACATGTGGCCAGCATATCAAACTATGTTTATAAATCTCGCACCAAATTCACAACGTGGTACAGCCAATTCATCTTTACTTGTTTCTTGGGATGTTGGTATTGGACTCGGAATGCTTGCTGGTGGTATATTGGCGGAATATTTGGGTTATTACGAAGCATTTTGGAGTGCGTGGATTATAAATATTGTAGGCGTTGTAGGTTTCTTTATTTTTGGGAAAAAGCATTTTCTACAAAATAAATTACGATAGAAGTCATTTCTTGTTCGTAAAAATGACGAAATCATTATCAATGATTGCAAAAAAAATTGTTACTTTGTAAGTTGAAATGGGCGAGAAGTATAACCCATACGATATTGATGTTTAACTTAATAAAAAGTAATAATGGCAAATTATTTTAATGAAATTCCATTCCGCATTAAATTGGCAGAACTTGGAAAATGCGACTTTATGGACCGTTCGGAATTCGCAAATGGTTGTAACTATTTAAAAGGTAAAAAAGTTGTTATTTTAGGTTGTGGCGCTCAAGGTTTCAACCAAGGTTTGAACATGAGAGATAGTGGATTGGATGTTTCATACGCTTTGCGTCAGGAGGCTATCGACCAAAAAAGACAATCTTGGAAAAATGCTACTGAAGCTGGTTTTAAAGTTGGTACTTTCGAGGAATTGATTCCAACTGCAGACTTGGTTCTTAACTTAACTCCAGATAAACAACACTCTCCAGTTCTTAAAAAAGCTCTTCCTTTGATGAAGACTGGTGCTTGTCTTTCTTATTCTCACGGTTTCAACATTGTTGAAGAAGGAATGCAAATTCGTAAGGATATTACGGTAATCATGGTCGCTCCAAAATGTCCTGGAACTGAAGTCCGTGCTGAATATACTCGTGGTTTTGGTGTTCCTTGTTTGCTTGCTGTTCACCGCGAAAACGATCCTAATGGTGATGGTATGGAAATAGCTAAAGCTTACGTTTCTGCTATCGGTGGAGATCGTGCTGGTGTTCTTTCTTCTTCTTTCGTGGCTGAAGTAAAATCAGACCTTATGGGCGAACAAACTATCCTTTGCGGTATGTTGCAAACAGGTTCTCTTCTTTGCTTTGACAAAATGGTTGAAAAAGGTATCAATCCTGCTTGGGCAGCTAAGTTTATTCAATATGGTTGGGAAACTATCACAGAAGCTTTGAAGATTGGTGGCATCACAAATATGATGGACCGTCTTTCTAATCCAGCAAAATTGAAAGCTTTCTATCTTGCTGAAGAAATGAAGGAAATTATGCGTCCTCTTTACCGCAAACACATGGCTGACATCATTTCTGGTGAATTTTCTAAGACTATGATGGAAGACTGGGCTAACAACGATGTTAAATTGTTGACATGGAGAAAAGCTACAGGCGAAACTGCTTTTGAACAAACTCCAATTACTAATGACGAAATCAAAGAACAAGAATACTTCGATAAAGGTACTTTGATGGTTGCAATGGTTAAAGCTGGTGTTGAATTGGCATTCGAATCAATGATTGAATCTGGTATCAAACCAGAATCTGCATACTACGAATCACTTCACGAAGTTCCTCTAATTGCAAACACAATCGCTCGTAAGAAATTGTACGAAATGAACAAGGTGATTTCTGATACAGCTGAGTATGGTTGTTATTTGTTCGATAATGCTTGTCGTCCATTGTTGAAAGACTTTATGAGCAAAATTGATACTGATGTTATTGGTAAAAACTATAACGATGGAAAAGATGCTCACGTTGACAATATGGAGTTGGTTCGCGTTAACGCTGAAATCCGTTACCACGGAATCGAAATAGTTGGTGAAGACCTTCGTGCAGAAATGACTGCAATGAAAGAAATTATCAAATAATTTAATTGGCAACAATATACAAGTTGGCAGTACAATTTTTGTAATCAGGTATTAGTGGTCAGTTTTCAGTTTGATTTCCGTGATGGTAAGTTGATTACACAAAGAGATTCGTTTGAGAATTGATAACTAAATTATAGCCAAGATGTATATCATTATCATTTAAATTTAACAAATACTAAAAAAGAGAAAAAGTTTTTACTTTTTCTCTTTTTTTACTCAAACTATAGTAAATCTTTAAACTCTAATTATTGAAATTATAGTCTTTTAGTAAAGTTTTACTATTGTAATCCCATCGCCACCCATTTCTATTGGTGCATCTTCACTTGATTCTACAAAATTGAGAGTGTTTAGATAGTCGCGGATAAGTTTTCTAAGAATTCCGTAACCTTTACCATGCAGAATTTCTAAGTGTTTTATTTGTAGCATATTAGCTGTTTCCACAAAGTCCTTAACTTGGTTTAGGGCATCATTCCCTCGTATTCCACGAAGGTCAAGGTGTGGAACAAATGTCTTTCGTTTTTCTGCAATGTTTTGAAGCGAAGATGCAACAACAATGGTTTTTGTTTCAAAGTGTGGTTTACTTGCAATTTCTAATTTATGTATTGCAACGGTCATTTTTATATTTCCAAATGAAACTATAGCATTTTTGTCATGAATTTCAATAATTTCTCCTGCTGTATTTTGACCTTTCATTTTTACATAAGAACCAACTGTAAAATCTTGCTTCTCAATTTTATTTTTTGTGGTATTGGTTTGTTGTTTGACAATTTTGCTTGTTTTTATTCTTGTTTGTTCTATGAATGATTGTAATTCCTCTCGAACTTGTTTGGTAGTTTCTTTATTGGCGTTTGATTCTTTAATATTACGAATTGTCTGTTCTATTTTTTTATTGGCAGAATCTAAAACTTCGTATATTTCTCGTTCAGCATTTTCAATAATTTCTTGTCGTTTTTCGTTTATTTTTTTTAGCTTGAGAGTGTAATCAGATTTTAAATTTTCTAATTGTTGTTCTTGCTTTCGTAAATCTTCTTTCTTTTTATAAATATATTGTTTCTCAATTTCAAGTTTTTTGAGATTTTCGTCATAATTAATGTGTTCTTGTTTAATTTTTGATTTTGCTTTGTCAATTGTTGAAAGAGGTAAACCTATGGAACGAGCAATTTCAAAAGCAAAAGAATTGCCTGCTGATCCCATTCTTAGTTTGTAGAGTGGTTTCATATTGCTCATGTCAAACAACATTGCTCCATTTATAATTCCTGGAATTGTTGTTGCTGCGTGTTTTAAATTACTATAATGTGTGGTAATTATGCCAAAAGCCCCTTTAGCATTGAGAGTCTCTAATACACTTTCGGCTATTGCACCTCCTAAAATAGGTTCTGTCCCTGTTCCAAATTCATCAATGGCAAGTAACGTCTTGTTGTTAGCACGTTCTAAAAATATTTTCATATTTAATAAGTGGGACGAATAGGTACTTAAATCGTTTTCAAGTGACTGTTCGTCTCCAATATCAATTAAGATGTTGTTGAAAATATTCATCTTGCTTTGTTCATCGGCAGGGATTGGTAAACCACATTGAAACATATATTGTAGCAAAATGACCGTTTTCATACAAACAGATTTTCCTCCAGCATTTGGACCTGAAATAACAATAATTCGTTGTGATTTGTTGAGATTCAAATGAAGTGGAATAACGTCCTTTTTATTTCTTTTGAAAGATAAATAGAGGAGTGGATGTCGTGCTTTCAATAAATCCAATTCCATTTGCTTGGAGATTGTTGGACATTGCGCGTCTATTTCAATTGAAAATTTCGCTTTTGCAGAAATTGCATCAATTTCTCCTAAAAAATTGTAGGCACATTCTATATCTGGTAGATATGGTCGTATTTCTGTAGTAGTGCTACGAAGTATGCGAATAATTTCTTTCTGTTCTTCAAACTCTAAATTCGCAATTGTGTTGTTTGTTTCAAATGCTTCTACAGGCTCTACGAAAGATGTTTTTCCAGTAGAAGATTCATCATGAACGATTCCTTGTATTTTCCGTTTATGAGTGCTATTCATTGGGAGAACCAATCGTCCATCACGGATTGATAGTTCGGAATTTTGTTCTATCCAACCTTCTTGTCGAGCAATTGCCAATTTCTGAGACATTATTTTGTTGAGAATTCTCTTTTTTTGTGAAATTTCGTTGCGAATTTCTATCAACTTTGTTGATGCATTGTCTCGCAAATTCCCATTGGGGTCAATAATTCTATCAATAATTCGGCAAATGTCTTTTGAAATAATTATGGGTTTGGCTAATTCTTGTAGTGTTGGAAATTTTTCTTCGTTTGTATTAAAATAACTAAGAATTTCTTGAATTTCCACTAATGATTTTCTCAAAGTGTGAAATTCACTTGTCGTTAAATATGTATCTTCTGGGCGTATTCGTGATATCGCGTCATTTATGTGAGAGAACGATGGAGTGGGAAATTCATCTTTCGTTGTTATAATTTCCATCATTTCGTTGACTTGTGAAAGTCTTGTAGATATTTCCTCTTTGTCAATTGAAAAGTTGAGTTGTTGAATACGTTTTTTGCCAATTTCGCATTGACATAACGAAAGTAATAAAGTTCGGATTTCAGAAAATCCAATTTTTTCTTCAATATTTTGTGGATACAACGACATTTTTGTAAAAAAGTAGAGACGCAATTAGGTTGCGCCTCTACAAAGAATATTTGTTATATGTAACGAATAGAAATATCTAATTATCCGTTATTGATACATTTTTCAACAAGTTCCATCAACGATTTGCTATCTAACGAAGCACGAAGTTTTTCATCATCGAATGCTTTCAAATAGCTAATCATATAGTCAACTATATTGTCTGAGAATACACCTTTTGAAGTATAGATAGCTCTATCTTTTTCAAGTTCAGCTGCAGCTTCAACGCAACAACCAGGAAGTTGTTCCAATGCTTCTTGAACGGCTTTGTTCTTTTCGTCGTGAATGTTCACGCCAAGGCCAACGAATGTTTTTTCTGCAACTTCCAATCCGTTAGGAACTTCGAAACCGTGACGAGCAGCGCAACAAAGAGCAGCCATCAATAAGTACATATCTGCAAATGCGTCAGAAGCACGCCATTCAAATGTTTGTTTATCGCTGAAATCTTTATCAGAAGCTTTTTCGTTTGGATTTGCTGCAGCAGCCATATCCATTTGTTTCAACCAACCAAGTGGAACACGAACCAATGCACTTCTGTTTGAGAATGACCAACAAAGCGACGTTGGTGCTTCTTGATGAGGAACCAAACGCATGAAAGAAAGAGGGTGTGGATTACCGAATGCTGGCAACGATGTTCCAGCTATCATATATCCTGCGATTGCTTTTTTAGCTTCGTCTGTCAATTCCCCATTTTTCGTCATTACCGACTTGCCATCTTTCGTGAATTTACAATGAACGTGCATACCGCTACCAGCTTTTCCAACTGTGATTTTTGGCGCGAATGTTAATGTAACGCCATATTGATACGCAACCTGACGCATTACCCATTTTGCAACAACTAATTGATCTGCAGCATCTTCAATGTTTGTTGGCAAGAACTCAATTTCGTTTTGTTCGTAGATTTTACCATCTTGTGTGAAGTTACCAACTTCGGAGTGACCATATTTAATCAAACCACCACATTGTGCAATCATTTCCATTGCTTCCATACGCAAATCAGTGAATTTGTTGAATGGAGTACTTTCATGGTAACCTTTTTGATCTGGTGTTTGATATAAATCTTCAGCTTCGTCAATTACATAATATTCAAGTTCACCCATAGTCTCCATTTCAAGACCTGTAGTCGCTTTGAATTGTTGAGCTGCTTTGTGAAGAATGTATTGTGGACTGCTTTCAAATGGTTCGCCATCGCGATTGAAGAAAGAACACAACAAATCAACAGTTGGCAATTCGTTGAATGGATTCAAAAATGCAGTTTTGTAACGAGGAACTACATATAAATCGCTCTTTCCAGCCTCAATAAATGGGAATAAACTTGAACCATCAACACGTTCGCCAGCAGCAAGAATATTTTCCAAATGTTCTTGACTATGGATAACGAAATTCAATGTTTTTAGCTTG
>JAZRVS010000090.1:0-7120 GCA_045599365.1 Bacteroidales bacterium | reverse complement strand
ACTTTCCTTCATAAAGAGATTTAGTAACTTCCTCTAAATTATTTCCAAGACAAGAATAAATGCCTATACCTGTTACAACTACACGTTTCATATACATTCAAAAATGCACAACATCAAAAGACATTGTGCATTACAAAATATTATTTTACCACTCTATACCAAAACGAACTGATATACCAGAAAAATCAATTTCATCACCAGCTACATTCATACCTTTTACATCATCCCAATAGTCATCGCCTTCAAATTTATCATAATACGATGCTCCAAGCATAATTGACAAGGCGAAATCCTTTGTTGTTGCAAAACGAACACCAAGAGCTGCATCACCGTATGCACCTTGATCATATCCTAAATACGAACCTAAACGCATTGAAAAAAATGGAGAAACTGATTTTTTATTACTCACAACATATTTGATAGATGTGTAAAATGGTATCAAAATGTAATCATTATTGAACTCTGCACCGACACCAATTCCCGCAAACACGTGTCCATTAAAATAAAATCCGTGAGTAGTAGAAAGATTTATAGAACTTTCACCATCAAAATGAAATAAATTTCCCTCTTCTAAATACCCTTGGTATCCACTTGGAATACGAACATCTTGTTCTTGTGCAAATGAAAACAAACTTGCACACACAAGGAGAAAAATAACGCTTAACTTTTTCATATCTATAATATTAAAATTTAATTACTTGTTTCTTACCTGAATATTCAACATTTTGCTCAAGAGCATCTGTCCCAAAAATCACTACAAACTTAAACAATCTTTCTTGTAACATACCAGAAAATTCACCTTTTCTATCACCTATAGTCATTGTTTTTTCTGCATCGTTCCAAGAGAAATCTATCGTTGCATAAATACCTTTTTCGTAATTATAATTGTCATTTTCGTCTTCGTACAACGAGAACGAGCCGTCTGCGCCAGCATACACACGAATTTCAAGAACACTATCAGCGTATTCTGTTGCATATTGTTTCACGTTTGCCATAGGTAGAATAGAACCAGCTTTTACGAACAACGGCATAGTTTCTATTTCAGCATTTGCATCAACTGTTTGTCCGCCATTATATTGTTTATTTGTCCAGAAATCAAACCAATCGCAACCTGCTGGCAAATACACTGGACGTGTTGTATGAATTTCGTCTGCGCGAAGTGGTTGAGCATCTTCTGCTAACATAGATGGTGTTTTCCAACATAAGATTGTGCGTGCAGCACCCGATGATGAATTTTCGGTTTCAAGCAAGAAATCGTATTTTTTGCCAGCTTCCAAAGACACGTATTCCGTATATTTTTCGGTTCCTCCTTCGGTTTGTTTAACTTCTTTTCCGTCAATAAACATACGTTTAGCATCGAAGTTCTTGATATGGAAACGATATGTACCACTTTCTAGCACAGACAAATAGCCATCGTAACGAATTGCGAACATAGAATCTGTTGCGTAGTATGGACGTTCGCAATACCAATGAACATTGATTTTCTCAACAATAGTATCGCACGCAAGATTTTGATATTTGTTGTCTTTGTAGAATTGTGCGTGTAAACCAGGTTTACCATCTTTTGTGGTAAATGCCGATGTAGGAACTTCAACACTGCGTTGTGGCACACGATATTTTTGTTGTTCGGTAACAGGAGCAACCAAAATTGATGGACCGAACATATATTCATCTTTCAAATTATACACATTTTTATCCTTTGGAAAATCAAAGGCAAGACCACGCATAATGGTATAATCTTCGTTGTAGATTTTCCACGCCTGCGTATAAATGTAAGGCAACAAACGATAACGCAATTGGTCAAATTTTAGCAACGTCGGAGTAAATTCGCCAAATTCCCAAATTTCGCGTGGCGTTTCGGAACCATGAGAACGGAATATTGGACAGAATGTACAAAATTGAAACATACGAGTGTATAATTCCTGATAAGCAGGATCTTTCTTGTCGTTGCTGAAAACACCTTCGTACGAGCAAAGAACGAATGCTCCGATATCGAAAGTCCAATATGGAACACCCGACATACAGTGATTTATTCCTGCCGTGATTTGATTTTGATAAATATCCCATGCAGCACCAATATCGCCACTCCACGTAACCGCAGCAGCACGTTGTTGACCAGCGAATGTCGAACGCGTAAGAATATATTGACGTTGTTGTTTCTCACTTGGTTGTGCAAGTGCGTCATTTTTCATCATTTCGTGAAGGTTTGTCAATTCAACCAACGAGAACGTGTTCAAATAGCGGTCGAAAGAACCAAGAGCGTTTTTGCCAGTTGTTTTCAAATCGTATTCCGTTGATTCTTTTGTAAGAGCATTGGTGATGTCTGGTTCAGTAGAATCGAACCACCAGCCGTCCCAACCATCAACGGCAAGACCATTTTTAAGATATTTGTAGTACAATTTTACCGCTTCTGGATTGTAGGCATCGTAATATTTGAAACCAGCCCAACCAATCTTATTGAACAAAAATCCGTTTGATTCAAAATCTTTATAAATTGTTCCTGCATTTGGACCAATAGCTGGCCAAACCGAAATCATAGAATGGAAATGTTTTGCGTGAAGTTCATCATTCAACGCTTTTGCATCGGGATAACGATTTTTATCGTAACCCATGCTGCCCCATTGTAACATATCGCCCCAATAATTCCAGTCTTGAATAATCACATCGCAAGGATAGCCAAGTTGACGATATTTGCGAGCAACATTCAACAATTCTTCTTGTGTGTGATAATGTTCCTTGCATTGCCAATAGCCATACGCCCATTTGCCGAACATTGGAGCCTTTCCAGTTAAGTAACGATACCCAGAAATCACATTGTCGGCTTTTTCGTCAACAATCACGTAGTAGTCAAGATTATCGGCCACATCCGACCAAATTGTGCAACCATTTTCGTTGTCGGTGAGAATTGTCTTTGAATAATTATCCCACAAAATTCCATATCCGTTTGTTGACCAAAGGAACGGAATAACCGCATCGGTATTTGTCTGAACTAATTTTACTTCTTGTCCACGATAATTCATCAACCCATTTTGGTGTTGACCAAGTCCGTATATCGCTTCATCGCTCGTTAAATCGAATGTTTGTGCTACGCTGTAAGCCTTTTCGTTTTCCGATTCGTATGTTTTGAACGAAGGAAAATCTTTTTCTTTGAGAATTTGATTTCCTTTTTGGATGTATGTAACTGCGCCAGTTTTTGTGCAAATTTCAACAGTCAATGCCTGAGATTCAACAGTAACAACTTTTCTTGACGTTGAGACTTTCAAATCAATTTCGGGCAAAGAATCTACCACGACAATCAAACTCTTTTTTCCAAAAGAATTTGGTGTTTTCATCACGCGTACAATATTGTCTTTGTAAAATTGAATTTGCACCAAAGCAGAATCAGTTTGGAATTGAACACCATTTTTTACATTTATAATTTCTGGTCCTGAACAACTAAATAGACCAAATAACATTGCAACAAAGAGGAAGAATGTATATTTTTTCATAGAAATATATTGTTTATTGCAAAGATAACAAAAAAATGGAAATTATAAAATATGGAATTTGTGTTGGAATGTTTAGCTATTTATTAACCACGAATAGACACGAAGGATCACGAATTATTTTCCGTAGGAAATGACATTGCCTGAAAGGCTTGAAAGTTAAGAATTAAGAGATAAGAATTATGAGATGCCTGAGCTTGTTGAAGGCAAAGATTTAAGAATTAAGTATTCGTAGTTGAACATTAACCACGAATGAACACGATGTATTTTTAACCACGAATTGACACGAATTAATTTCCCGTTAGGAAATAACATTGCCTGAAAGGCTTGAAAGTTAAGAATTAAGAGATAAGAATTATGAGATGCCTGAGCTTGTCGAAGGCAAATAGAGTTAAGAAGTAAGAATGTAGGAGTGTATTGCATACGCCCTGTAGAGTTGTCGATTTGTCGCGTTTTTCTAAACAACAATGACGATTCTTGGAGAGCTATAAAAGAAGATGTTTCGGATTACGATAATCCCTGCCGCATTAGCTGGTGAGCGTTAAAAAAAATCACGAAATGCAGCGTTAAACACAAAAAGCTGTTTGAGCGAAGCGAGTTCTTTTTGTGTAGCGTAATGCAGTAATTTTTTTAGCGAAGCAGGTTCGCGGCAGAGCTTTTCTTTGCTTCATTTCTTTTGTCGGCACAAAAGAAATGAAGAGAAATAGCTTTTGGTAGAATAACATTCCACCTTTCATATTCAAATCCCGTAGGGATTAACATAATACATTGTCATTTCCTACGGAAATATTATTTCTTTAACCTAATCATTTCTACCAATGGGTAATGCCTACGGCATTTGCATTACTTTGCGCATTAATACAAAAAACGCAGAACCCAATTGGAATTCTGCGTTTGTATTTGTTGAAGAGATACCCCCTCCAACTCTTATCTCTTACCTCTTCTACAAACCAAGCACCAAACGAACAGATCGACCGCGACTGCGGTAGTCGTCGTACATGTAGGCATTGCCGTAGTTGAAGTACAGGCAGTAAGCGTAGTAGCCGTAGCTGTCCGCAGACGAAGACCAGTAGTCCCCGTCGGAACCCACGGCGTAAACCTCCGAACCGTAACGGTAGCCAGCAGCAGGAAGAAAAACAGCACCATTCGCTTCCATTTTTGCCCAGTCACTTGTGGTGTATGTATTGCTTCTAAAACCATTGCTATTGAATGTTATACCGTCTGGCGTAGTCCAGTTGTCTGGCAACAATATCATTCCCCTAACTCCATTTACGGTTGCAAAACCTTTCAACGCACTTGCATCGGTTCTTGTGTTCAATAGATATTTCCACTCTTCATACGTGAGTGTTCTCCATTGTCCTGCGGTGTTTCCACCGTTGCTTATCTTGTTGTACACACCCCAGTCTGCATTGGCATAACTGCCTGTTAGGTTGTTGCTGGACGAACCGCCAGGATAGTAATCCTCATTATTAGTCCTTGTTGAATATGGCTGGTATGCGTTTGCACCGCTGTTCCAACCACTCGTACCCCAACCGAACAAATCTATCCAACCACTATACGTAGAAGAAATGTTTGAGTTGTTATCGCCAATTATGTCATATTGGTTTTCTGCAAATCGCCACGTGTTTGTACTTGCTTGGTATTGTAAGTTGCCTTGGCTAAAATATACTTGTTCTGTCGCCGAAATAGAGAATGCTGCTTGTATTGCTCCATTTTCTATCGTAACATTGCCTTGTTTTCCATTATTCTCCTCTGGAGGAGTATCCGTTGCAGATTGCGAAACCACAATAACTTTTGAATCGGAATCTATTGCAACTGAGAAATACGATTCACGAGATTGACCGCTTGCGTTCTGGGAAACAGAAACAGTAATCGCACCATTACCCTTTCCGCCCATAGGAGAAACGGTAATCCAATCCGAATTGTTTTCAACATACCAAGTACTGTTTGTTGTTATGGTTACCACTTTTGACTCCACATTCTTTGAAAATCCTAATTCACTTTTAGATACCTCCAACTTTGGATCCTCTTGTTTTGTCGGTGTTTCCTCGTCAACACACGATGCCATTGTACAAGCCCCTAAGCAAAACATGGCAATTGTTTTTAAGAAATGTTTCATAATCATTTGTTTTGATTTAGTATTAAACAAAAAAGCGACCTCCCAGTTCTCGCCAGAATGTCGCCACATAATTCAAAAATAATAAGGGTTACACCATATATAGTGTGTTTATACAAGTATTTGGAGTTTCCAAATAATTCGCAGAGTTTTTTGAGAAAAATCATATCACACACCATGTTTTACATCATAAAGTAAACAAATGTATAAAAATATGATAATGAACAAAAATAATTCTTCGTGAAAATTCGTGTAATTCGTGGCAGAACTTTAATCACAAATGAACACGATGTATTTCCGTTAGGAAATAACTTTTGGTAGAATAACATTCCACCCTTCATTTTCAAATCCCGTAGGGATTAACATAATACATTGTTATTTCCTTAACGTAATCATTTCTACCAATGGGTAATGCCTACGGCATTTAGATTTAAACAGATTGTTCTATTCGTGGAAATAATTCTTTCACTGCACTGCACTCCGTTCAGAATGACGGTTTCAATAATTACATTATTCTATGAGCAAGAGACGCGATACATCACGTCTCTACACTCTTAATTCTTATCTTTCTTCTTTACTTCAAGAAAAAAGGTCTGAACTTAAATATCGTTCACCTGTATCTGGTAAAACAACGACAATATTTTTCCCCTGATTTTCTTCTCGTTGTGCAATTTGTAATGCAGCAGCAACGGCAGCACCAGACGAAATGCCACATAAAACGCCTTCTTTTTGAGCCATATCACGAGCAGCAGAATACGCTTGTTCTGTCGTAATTGGTATTATCTCGTCTAGAATAGAAACATTCAAAATTTGAGGAACAAAGTTAGCTCCAATACCTTGCAATTTGTGCGGACCACACGTTCCTTGAGAAAGCATTGGAGAATCGCTTGGCTCTACAGCAACAATAGTGATATTCCCATTTTTTTCTTTCAAATATTCACCAATTCCCGTTATTGTTCCCCCTGTTCCAACACCAGCAACAAGAAAATCTACATTTCCACATAAGTCATTCCAAATTTCTGGAGCAGTTGTTTTTTTATGTATTTCTACATTCGCATAATTGGCAAATTGTTGCGGAATAAACACATTTCCTCTCGTTTTTTGTAATTCTTCCGCTTTTGCAATAGAGCCAGACATACCTTCTTGAGCTGGTGTTAATATAATTTTTGCACCATACGCAGACAAAATTTTTCGTCGTTCTATGGACATACTTTCTGGCATAGTCAACACAAGATTGTAACCTTTTGCTGCACAAGCCATTGCAAGTCCTATTCCTGTATTTCCACTTGTTGGTTCAACAATCAATGTGTCGGGACTAATCAAACCCTTTTGTTCTGCATCTTCTATCATAGCAATTCCCACTCGATCCTTTGCAGAACCGCCAGGATTGCACGCCTCAAATTTTGCATAAATAGTTGCATACAAATCATTTGCGATTGAATTCAATCGAATTAACGGAGTATTTCCAACCGCATCAAGAACAGAGTTACAAAGCATGGAGAGATAAGAGTTAAGAGTT
>JAZRVS010000089.1:0-4583 GCA_045599365.1 Bacteroidales bacterium | reverse complement strand
ATATGCGTATTGCACAACAAACGCCCTTTGATTTGCCACAAGTTGTTGAAGCCGGAAACAAACTGCAAGCCGTAGGGAAATACAGCGAAGAGAACCTGAAAATGCTTGGCGACTTGGCTGCTGTAAGTGGTAAGCCTATGGAACAAGCGTTGAATGCGTTTACAAAAATGGCTTCGGGACAGAAAGGTATTGCGGTTGATATGTTCCGCGACTTAATGATTACCACAGAGGACTGGACAAAAGCAACTGGTAAGGGCATAGATAAAAACGGACAACTGCAAGCAAGCACCAAAGAACTTCTTGCCGCACTTCCGCAAATCATGAAGTCGAAGGGATATCTTGGTATGATGGCGACGCAAGCCGAAACCACACAAGGCAAACTTGCAAATCTTGAAGATGGAATATTCCAGTTGAAAGCAGCCATTGGCGAACAACTTCGTCCTGCTGTTTTGAATTTCACCAGTTCTGCAAGTCGTGCTGTTGATTCTATAAAACGATGGGTTGAAATTCCGCTTGAACAAAAAATAGCAGCCGAAAAACAAGAATTGAATTTTTTGGTTGAGCAGTTGCTCGACACAAATACAAAAGAAGATGAGCGTGCAACGGTAATTGACAAACTACAACAGAAGTATCCAGAATTCTTGAAGAACCTTGATTTGGAAAAATCAACTACTGAAGATATTACAGCAGCATTGAAAAGTGCAAACGACGAGTACGACCGTAAAATGAAAAATGCGGCTGTAAATCGTAGAATTGAACAACTACAAGCAGAACAAGGCGAGACTATGGATGATATAGTTAAATATCAAACTCAAATCAACGCAAAAAAAGTCCAAGGTGAAATAGGTGCAAAACTGCGGAAAATTGGGTTTGACTTGTTTGCAAAAGGTGATTCTACACAGTCCTACACATTTGATTCGGAAGGAAATCTTATATACAAAGATTACAGCGATGTTGAAAGCGTCCCTGTATCACGCAATTTAGGTATTGGTTGGCAAAAAAAAGTAAGTGAAGAAGATGTTAAAACAATTCTTGCTTTGGTTGCCGAAAAAGCTATCGCCGACAAAAACTCAAGTATTTTTTCCGGTACTGAGAAATTGGAAAAAGCAAGAAAAGCTTATGAACAATATTCTCGTGAAATAGAATTCTTCAGCAAAATGTTAGATGAAGAAACACAACCTGAAGATGACAACAATGGTAACGGCAATGGAGGTTCTTCCTCCACTTCGCAACTTGAAGATGCAGCCACTACAATTTCTGCCGGTGGAAAATCGGTAAAGAATTTCAACATAACAATAAACGACGGATTGGTTAAGGAAGTAACGAACAACTTCAACAGTTCCGACGATGATCCTGCAAGTGCGACTTCGTTTATGGAGAAACTTGATACGGCATTACAAATGATTCTAAATGACGCGAACTATGCAGCAAATTAACGATTTACATACACGAATAGTTGTGAAAATGCAAAATGCTTGGGGCGACGAAACCACTCGCCAAGCAGTAAACGCATACAATACCGCCAGATTGGTTGGTAATACAATTGGTGTAGCCGCTGCCAAATCGGGCATATATAGTGCGGCATTGGCCACTGCACCTGTAGTGTTTGACGATTACACCGATTTGCTGAAAATTGATGGTGTAAACAGCGATAACTCGCTTATTCTAAAGAATGCCAACAACACGCAGATTGCTCTTATTGGTGTTAAGATTGACGTTACAAAAGCAAACAAGATTGTGGAAACTTCACTCGTGAACCGTGAGGGTAAAGTAAAAGAATTTATTCAAGCCGACGATTACACAGTGAAAATTACAGGCAATTTGTTTGGCGACAGGAATAAGTTCCCGCTCGAAGCGTTGCAACAACTACTTGAGGTGCTACGACCTAATCAGAACATGGAAGTAGCAAGCCCGTATCTGGAAGCATTTGGGATTTGTAAGGTTGTGCTAAAACAAGCTCAATTTAATCAATCTAATTTGAGACATTTTAATGTGATGCCATTTGAACTTTTAATGGCAAGCGATACAGAATATAAATTTTTAGTGGAGGATTAGTTATGTGTCATTCAACACCATTGTCAAGATTAACAAAACGTATTGTAAAATCTTCTCCAATCGTAACAAAACGTATTGAGAAATCTTCACCTATTGTAACAAATTGCCAAACACCACAAGTCGTTTCGTTAAAATTAGATTCACGTATTTTAATATCTTCTCCTATATCAACCACACGAACTTTAAATGTTTCGCCTATATCAACAATTTTAACTTTCCCATATAACGGGACTCCGTTAAATGTGCAAGAATCAGAAATTGGATTTTCGGCAAATAAAGCAATAGGAAGCAAACAAATCAATATAAGAAGAAATCGTTTCATAGCATAGGAAGAATTACAATGGTTACACTTGAATGTAAAATAACAATACAATCCAAAGATACACAAAAAAAAGTGTATTTCAACTATGTGAACAGCATTGTTGTTTCCACATCGTGTACAAACCTATGTGATACTGCGGTTGTAAAGATTCCAAGAAAAATGTCGTGGCAAGGCAAATCCATAACAGATTTCATCAACCGCGACGATTTCATTTCAATCCAAATGGGTTACAGCGAATTTGGTCTTAAAACAGTGTTTGAAGGCTATATAAAAACCATTGAAAACGGAACTCCAATCACAATAAATTGCGAGAACGATATGCGTTTGTTCAAGACAATCAATGTTGAATCAAAACAATACAAGGACTTCAACATAAAAGATTTCATTCAATCGTATGCTCCAAATGTGGAAGTTGAAGTTCCCGGCGAAATAAAGTTTGGAACGGTCAATGTTCAGGAAATGACACTCGCACAAGCTTTGGAAAAATTAAAAACAGCATTCCCTTGGTTACGTTGTTTTTTCTATGGACACAAATTCATTGTTATTTCCAACACTGTTGCACGCCAGGACTACAATAAAATTATTCTTTCGCCGGAAAGAAACATTGTGAAGGACGACTTGAAATATTCGGTAAAAGAAGACATGAAAATTGCAGTTGTTGGCAAAGTCATTACCAAGGACAACAAGAAAATAGAAGTTATTGTTCCAGACGAAGCAGTTGAAACCAAGACTACCGCAAACAAAACAACAAAGAAAGTGAAAAGCAGCTGGAGTAAACACGACTGTCTTTGTCCGGGTGCCACAACAGAAAAAGAAGTGAGAGAACAAGCAACAAATATGTTGAATGAATTATCGCAAGACAAAATGTCGGGAAGCATAACAACTTTTGGCGTTCCATTCATACAAAAATGCGACATAGTTGCATTGAAAGACGATTACAAGAAGGAACGAAATGGAAAACGATTTTATGTTGACGGCGTTGATTATTCTTTTTCAACAAATGGCTACAGACAAAAAATAACATTAGGGTACGAACTTCATTAAACAAAAAGCTATGAGTAAAGAACAATCGTGTGCTGCTAAATTAAAAATGATTGTCGGAAATTTTTACGACACATTCGAGACGTTTGTTTGCGTTGTAAATGGCGTTAATGGAGCAACGTGCCAAGTAACAAGAGTAATGGATGACAAAATAATTCCTGATGTTCGCTTGAATTGTAGTTCCGATTCGTCACACGGAATAGTAATCACGCCAAAGATTGGTTCCGCTGTTTTGGTTACAAGCATAAGCGAAGACGACAATTTTGTGTCTCAATTCTCCGAAATAGAAAAAATTTCCATTGTGGCAGATACCGATATAGAAATTAACGGTGGCTCGTTTGGTGGATTGGTGAAAATTGAAGAATTAAAAACTCAGCTGGGAAAAGTAACGGCAAGAATAGATGGTATAATTGACGCACTAACAAATTCTCAAACAGCAGCACAAGATGGAGGTGCTGCTTATAAGACTGGAATTGTTACGAAATTAAACACACTAACGGACAAAGAGGATTTCTCTAATATGGAAGATACTAAATGTAAACACTGAAGCATGAAAGGTTTGGTTATAGATACAAATGGAGATTTAAAGATTGTGAACGGCAAAGTTCAAGTTGGCTTTGTCGATGCCGACATAACAGAACGTGTAATGCAGGCAAACATGGGCGAATTCAAAGAATCACCACTATTTGGTTGTGGAACATATAGAGGCATAAATGGACGACCAAGTCCATTTTGGCTTGGTAAAACCAAAGAACAATTAAAAGCCTGTAAGATTGATTTTCAGGCAATACGTATAACACAAACAGGAGTTGAAGTAGAACTATGAGCCAATATATAGTAAAAAACGGTCAATCACTATTCGACATTGCAATTCAGGAATGCGGCAGTGCCGAGTCGGCTTTCGAGTTGGCGTTGATGAACGGACTTGCAGTGAGTGACGAGCTCGTGAATGGTCAGGTTCTGGAACTTCCAGCTGTTGCCGAAAAACAGATTGTGCGACAATATGCAGTTGATAATGTGTTCCCCGCAACTGCAATAACACCAGAGCAATACAACGAAACGATTGTGGGCGAAGGCATTGAGTTCTGGGGAATTGAGTTTGATTTTATAATTAGTTAGATATGGCAAGAACAGTAAAGGACATAAAAGACGAAATGACAGCAGA
>JAZRVS010000088.1:0-2367 GCA_045599365.1 Bacteroidales bacterium | reverse complement strand
TGCCAAACTCAATAGAAGAAATTGGAGACTCTGCCTTCATTTCATGTACTGATTTAGTTGAGGTTATTCTAAATGATGAAA
Organism: Bacteroidales bacterium; assembly: GCA_045599365.1. Classification (GTDB taxonomy): domain Bacteria; phylum Bacteroidota; class Bacteroidia; order Bacteroidales; family UBA1715; genus UBA1715. Next base: position 2,286 of record JAZRVS010000088.1, on the reverse strand, counting down.
ATCAACGAATTCAATTGGATGATAATGCATTTAGGGATTGTCCGAGATTTGTTAGATTTTCACTAGCACCTATAGTTAAAAAAATAGGTGAAGCTTGCTTCTATGGTGACAAAGCACTTGAATTTGCACCATGACTTGACACAAGAAATAGCGGTCTTGAAATTGGTATGAATGCATTTGCAGATTGTGGTTTTTGTGGTGTAGAATTTAGTCCTGATGTTTCAATAGATGTTGATTCATGTGCTTTTGGTGATTGCAGACAACTAAGATCAATCGACTTCTCTAGTTTTAAGAAAAACGACCCTGTCCCTGATTGAGTTGGGGAAGATATTTTTACTTCAACAATACCTGATGGAAGAATAGTTATATCGCAAGATATTTGAGATAATATGAACATAGGATCAGGAGAGTGAACATATTTCTTCTTAGAATCAACTGGTGCATACACACTTTTTGAAAATGGTTGGGAATTTAAAATAAAATAGGACTTAAGTCCTATTTTTTTTCGACAACTCAATGTGAAGGAATGCTCTCACTATCACACCATTCTTTTATTAATGCCTCTCAACCATCTTTTAGTGCTCGATCATAAATATAAATATAACGAGTAGAACTAGAACTAGTTGTTTGCAAATTTTCTAGTGGATGATGGGCATCTATCAAGTATGGCACATTTTTAAAGTCAGACAAATCGATTCTTGTTAATTGTTTATTATTATCTTTTCCATCATGTTTAAATAATCCATCACCCAATGTGTTAATTGTTTCGGGTAAGGATATGTAGTTAAGAGGACTATCTGCAAATGCATAGTCACCAATAGATTCAAGAGCTGGGGAAGTGCTGTTTTCACAACCAAAACCACATTCTGTTACAATATCAGGTTCACCTGCCATGTAACTAGCATTGTTAAAAGCACGCTCTCCTATTGTTGTTAAACTGTTAGGAAAAATAATATTTCCTCTTATTCCAGCCTTTTCAAAAGCGCCTGTTTTTCCATCTCCATTTATGGTAATCTCTTTTAATTTTTTTCCTAAAAATAATCTTCTCCCTATAGGCAAAAGATCAGCACCGAGTGGATTTGAACACCAAAGAGGGTCAAAATCTATTGTGTGCTCAGAAAAATAATTAAATCCTATTTTGTTAGGGGCAATACTAATCTTTGTTACATCATCAGGGATTCTTATTATTGCAACGTCATTTAGTGAAGTTTTATTAAGTTTATTTGCATTAAGGCCAACCAAAGTATGATTGCTATCTATTTCGAATCAATCTCTATCTGTTACTTCACAATAATTACTAGAAACACTATATGGAGTTCAATTTTGTTTTCAATTTTCTAGAGTGTATCCTTGTGCCACCGACCCCAGGCCTTTAGCTTGCAGGTGTTCTATTCATTCCCAACGTTTTTGGTCTGGATTGAATCCACCATGTTTGTCATCAAAAGTTTCGCCTACCCAGACCACACCTGATTTATGATTTCAAGATTGAGAATTAAAAATTTTCCAATTTTGAGGTATCTCCATCGTTAATCATTGAGGTATACCAACATAAGCTGATAAATCAAGTACTTCTAGGTTAAAGAAATGAAAAAATTCTTCACGTCCAACATAATAAACACCGTCCCCTATAGATAAAGTAGTTATGTTTTTATATGTGTTAGCGTCATTGTTGATTAAATCAAACGCCCCATCAGCAATTTTGAAAACTCAAGAAGGAATTGAAATAGTAGAAAAATGTTGTATAGTTGCAGCAGTAACTGTGTCTTGTCAACCTAAAATTGTATTTCCATTTGACTTGAAAAAAACCTCTGGCACAGTGTCTGTTGGTGTGAATTCAAACTCACAGCCAATATCATTCACATTGGTCACTTGTGGAAATCCAAATGAATTTGTGAACACAAATTCTATATTAAAAGTAAGGAAGTCATTTTCTATAACACTATAACTCAAGTCAATTGGAACATATAAATAGTAAAATTTTCCTTCTTTAACAACTTGACCACTTGTTTGGGTAAGCTTTAACATTTCGTATGATTGACCACCAACCAAACGTATTTGTATACTTGATTGTGGCATATTACTAAATTGGAATTTATATTCGTAATGTCAAGAATCTTTGCATTTTAATGATTTTTGACATGAAACAATTTCGTCTTTATATTGTTCTTCTTGGAAAAAATAATTTACTTGCAAACCATTAATATAAAAATCTTCATTTCCAAGATTGAAACGCAAAGCAAAATCTATTTTTTTATCATAGTGAATAGTTGAACTAATCCTAAGAGA
>JAZRVS010000087.1:0-3975 GCA_045599365.1 Bacteroidales bacterium | reverse complement strand
CACGAAAGTTTTCCTGAACGCAACGTGCGTGTTCCCTTCGCACTTTTCTTCCCATATCCATTCGGCATTCCAATCGGATTTCACAAGATATTCAAGACTTTCCGCTTCCGCAAATTTGGCATAATCAACTTTGTTTGACTTTTTCACAGACGTATAAATGAAATGCCCACAAAAACAATAAACAAACAGGGACACAATCAATATCCCAACAGCAATGCTTATATGAACTTTTTTGCTTATCGTCACTGTTTTCATAGGTGTAAATAAATTATAACATAATTTTCGCTTGGTGCAAGAAATAAAAAAGTTAATTGCACCTGCGCTCTCACGCGCGAAGCGCAATTAATAATTAATAATGAATAATGAACAATTTTGGTTGCAATGCAAAGCATTGCGTGAATTGGTGCAAAGCACCGTTAATTACGCCTTTGGCGTGTTAATTGAAACCTGCGGTTTCGTTAATTGCACGAAATTTCGTGCGTTGTGGTATTTTTCACGCAAAGCGTGACACCACAATTGTTAATTGTTAACTGTTCATTGTTAATTAAAAAGGCACCGCGTTTGCGATGCCTTTTTCATCAAATGTTCACGTCTCCGTCAGTGCAATGCACTTTGCAACTTGAAGGTACATTGTATTTCCAGTTGCTTCCTTTTGAAATTGCATTCCACTGTGCAATTGTTCCTTTATACGTTATGCTTGTCAAACCACTGCATCTAGAGAAGGCATAAGAACCTATGCTTGTCACACTGTTGCCTATTGTCACGCTTGTCAAACCACTGCAATTATTGAAGGCATTATCACCTATGCTTGTCACACTGTTGCCTATCGTCACGCTTGTCAATCCACTGCATCCAGAGAAGGCACCGTAACCTATGCTTGTCACACTGTCTGGGATTGTTATGCTTGTCAAACCACTGCATCCATAGAAGGCATAATAACCACCTATGCTTGTCACGCTATTGGGTATTTCAATGCTTGTCAAGCCACTGCATTCATAGAAGGCATCATCCCCTATGCTTGTCACACTGTTGGGGATTGTTATGCTTGTCAATCCACTGCATCCAGAGAAGGCAGACATATAAATAACTTTCGTATTTGGATGTATTTCACAACTTGTGATTGATGTGTTTTTTGCCTTAATCAACGCAACATAAGGATTGGTTCCATTGCCAAGATAATATCCATTGTCATATTCATTGTAAACAAGTTTGTCGCATCCATAGAAGGCACCCTCACCTATGCTTGTCACACTGTTGCCTATCGTCACGCTTGTCAATCCACTGCATCCAGAGAAGGCAGAAGAACCTATGCTTGTCACACTGTTGCCTATCGTTACGCTTGTCAAACCACTGCAATTATAGAAGGCGCGATAACCTATGCTTGTCACACCGTCTGGGATTGTTATGCTTGTAAGTTTGCTGCGATTTTGGAAGGCAGCATAATAAATTACTTTCGTATTTGAATGTATTTTACAACTTGTAATTGATGTATTTTTTGCCTTAATTAACGCAACATAAGGATTGGTTCCATTGCCAAGATAATATGCGTTGTCATATTCATTATAAACAAGTTTGTCACATCCATCGAAGGCATCTTCACCTATTCTTGTCACACTGTCCGGGATTGTTATGCTTGTCAAACCACTGCATCCACTGAAGGCAGAAGAACCTATGCTCGTTACACTTTTGCCGATTGTCACCATTTTCAAACCACTGCACCAAGCGAAGGCATAAGAACCTATGCTTGTCACACCATTGCCTATTGTCACGCTTGTCAATCCACTGCATCCAGAGAAGGCATATCTACCTATGCTTGTAACACTGTCTGGGATTGTTATGCTTGTCAATCCACTGCAATATTCGAAGGCACATTCACCTATGCTTTCAACACTATCTGGTATAGTCACGCTCGTCAAACCACTGCATTTATAGAAGGCATAATTACCTATGCTTGTCACACTGTTGCCTATCGTCACTCTTGTCAAACCACTGCATCCATAGAAGGTTTCATAACCTATACTTGTCACACCGTCTGGGATTGTTATGCTTGTCAATCCACTGCAATATTCGAAGGCACATTCACCTATGCTTTCAACACTATCTGGTATAGTCACGCTCGTCAAACCACTGCATTTATAGAAGGCATAATTACCTATGCTTGTCACTTCTTCGGGAATCACTAAATTCGTCACCAATTCGCCGTTGAGATACAAGTTGTTTGCATAATACAACGGGTTTGCTGAACTACCACCAAACGATATATTGCACCATGCAGCAAGGTCTGTTATATACACTGCTGTCAAGCCACTGCAATCATAGAAGGCATAATTACCTATGCTTTTCACACTGTCGGGGATTGTTATGCTTGTAAGTTTGCTACAATTTTGGAAGGCAGCATAATAAATTACTTTCGTATTTGGATGTATTTCACAACTTGTGATTGATGTATTTTTTGCCTTAATCAACACAACATAAGGATTGGTTCCATTGCCAAGATAATATGCGTTGTCATATTCATTATAAACAAGTTTGTCACATCCATCGAAGGCAGAAGAACCTATGCTTGTCACACCATTGCCTATCGTTACGCTTGTTAATTTACTGCATCCATAGAAGGCATATTCACCTATGCTTGTCACATAATCAGGGACAACAATTGACGTCACTGTTTTATCTTTAATTCCTGTAATCGTGCAAGTTGTATCGGTTGAAATAAATTCAAAATTGCTCATTTCTTCAACGGCTTGCCAATTCGCCGTATAATTTCTATTGCCATAACTACATTTTGCAATTTTTACGGAACTTGATTTGCCTTCAATTCCCGTTCCACTCCATCCAAGGAATACGCAACCAAATTTTGTAGGATTGATAAGAGATATATCATCGCTTTCAATGGTGTATGACGTAGGATTTGTTCCACTCACACTTCCGCCATTAAGGTTATAAGAAATCGTGTAAACGGTAGGCGTCCACTTTGCATACAAAGTTTTATCCCCATACGAACCAGTTTCTATAGTCGTCACCTTATTTGTCAATCCACGGTCACTATACCAACCTGCAAATGTATATCCATTTCTTGAAGGTGTTTCAAGTGTTATTGTCGAACTTTCTGTTGTATATGTTGATGGATTGTTTGAATTATTTGTCCCACCATTAAGATTATATTTTATGTCATACGTGTTAAGTTTGAATTTTGCATTGAAATATTGATTTTCTGTGACGTAAACGCCTTCGCAATCCCAACTTACAAATGTATAACCATTTTTTGTCGGATGTCTGAAATCTCCAAGCGTTGTGCGTGCAAGCACTTTTTGAGTGTCAAACAACTTTTCGTCAACGTAATATGACATCGTGACATAATAATTTTTGTAAATAACCAACGTATAAGTGCGGTTTATTGTTCCGTCAGATGAGTTGACAACGATATAATACGTATTGTTGCCGTCACAAAGCGGCGCCGCATACTTCGTAGGAATAAGTTTTTGACCTAACACGTCTTCATACAACTGCCAACTGCTGTCTTTTGACGTTGTAATCATACCGGACAAATCAACCATTGAGATTGTTGTATCAACTTCAAGATACAAATTAAGACCGTCAACCGTTCCGCCTTGAATGTCGGTGACCATTGCCTTTTTATCTGTTGTACCTGAATCGATTTTACCGTTGCCGTTATCATCCGTATCCGTTTGATTGTTGCTTGTTCCACCAAAACCGTTGCACGCGACCAAAGTCACTGCAACACAACAAACAAGCAATGCAACAAAAAGCAACGCAATAAGTTGTTTCTTGTTTTTCATAATATTCTCCTTTATTTTGATAAAATTATATATGGATAAACAAATTATAATCGCATAATATACGATTGTCAAGACGAAAATCACCTTATGTGCGATTATAGAAATAAGGTGATGATATGGAACTTTGTGAAATTCAAGTGCGTCTTCGGACTGCTATAAAAGAAAGCGGAATACC
>JAZRVS010000086.1:0-5279 GCA_045599365.1 Bacteroidales bacterium | reverse complement strand
TGATTGTTACTGTCAATTCCGTGTCGTCCATTGTAATTTCCCACGTTGTTGTTGCATTGCTTGGAAGTACGTAGTTGGTATTGTCCAATGCTGTGGCTGCGGCTGTGTAATCGCCTACGGCTGTCTTTGCGTTGTTCGTGTATGATGTTACCATTACAACATCAGAACTTATCGCATTTGTTACTGTTGCCGTTACTGTTTTTTCTGTTCCGTCATACTTGAAAGATGTTGTTCCCCAGTCTAATACGACTTCCTTAGCCGTAATGTCGGCGGTTGTTGCAGTTGGAGTACCAAGTACGTAGTTACCTGCATCGGCACCACTTAATGAATATGTTACCGTAACTGTCTTGTCTTCTCCTACGTTTGCATCTTCAAATACTGCTGAACTTGCAGATACTGTTACATCATCGTCTGTAAGGATGCCACTACCTGAAACACTTGTTACAGAAGCTGTTGTTGTTCCATCGTATGACTTATTGACTCCTGTTGCTGATGGAATGATTGTTAATGCCGTAATATCGGCTGTTGTTGTTGCTGTTTCACTTGCAAGTACATAGTTATCTTTGCCAGTTCCTTCAAGAGTATAGCTTACGGTTACATCCTTATCCGTTCCTACGTTTGCGTCCTCAAATTCGGCAACAGCTGTTACGTTTATTACACTTGTACCTTCGCTGTTCTGTACTCCACTGAACGATAGATTTCCGTTTATTTCTGCGGTTTTCGTCGCATCGTAATCTTTATCTTTTACTATTGGTGTTGTTACTGTGATTGGTGCTTTCCATACTGTTATTTTTTTTGTTTCTCCGAGGATTTCCACATAATTGTCTTTATCTGCACCAGACAATGTATAAACAATGTTTACTGTTTTGTCAGTACCCGCATTTGCATCTACCAATGTACCAACGGCTGTTATCGTCACATCATCACCAGCTACTATTCCTTCTACTGATCCAAGTGTGGTGGTGGTTGCTGTTGTTCCATCGTAGTATTTATTATCTACCGTAGAGCCTCCTTTTATTAAAATATTTTTCGGATTGATTTGCATTGTTCCATCTACAATTGTTACGTTAATATTTTCGTAGATTGTTGAACTTACATTGAACATATCGGCAGTCAAGTCCATTGTATAGTCGCCTGCATCGGTGCCTTTGGCTTCTGCTTTCGCTCCGCTTTTCAATGTTACCGATAAACTTGCATCTCCATCATGAGAGAATCCACTTACTTTGTATTCTGTTCCGTCATATACTTGTACTGAACTATTTCCTGTTATTGTCAATTCGTACGTAGTTTGAATTTTTGTGATTGACCAATCGTATGTTGCACTTGCTGGCAACGTGTAATTTGTATTACTCAATGCTGTTGCTGCCGCTGTGTATTCGCCTACTTCAGTTTTTTCATTGTTTGTATATGACGTTACTGTACATACATCTGTACCTATCAAACCTGTTACTGTGGCTGTTACAGTGTGAGATTCCGCATCATACTCGAAGCTTGCTGGTGTTGACCATGTCAAGCCGACTTCTTTTGCCGTAATGTCGGCTGTTGTTGTACCTGTTGTGCTTGATAATACGTAATTACTTGCATCTGTACCACTCAATGAATAAGTTACCGTAACTGTTTTGTTGGTTCCTACGTTTGCGTTGGCAAATACTGCCGAGGTTGCTGTTACTGTTACATTATCGCCCGTAAGGATGCCGCTGCCTGAAACACTTGTAACCGTTGCTGTCGTTGTGCCATCGTATTCTTTATCAACTCCTGTTGCTGATGGTGTGATTGTTTTCGGAGTAACCTTTACAATTGCTGTTTTAGTAGAAGGCGTATAACAAGTTTCGCCCGAAGGTACATACATATATGATAATGTATGAGTTCCTACTGGTAAAATTGTTTCATCATATACAGAAGCCGTACCTTCCTTTATGCTATATGAACCAGATACAGAAGGTGTTGTTACCGAAACTGCATCTGCAACAGTTGTTCCATATTCTACAGTTGAACCACTAACAGCAAATCCCGTAACTTCCGTTGGAGTACCATTTTTCAAGGTAAGCGTAATTTCTTGCACAGAATTTTGTGTTGCTGTTTTAGCTGTTACCTTTACCGTTATTGTATTATAACTATATGTATAAGAACCTTTAGTCCCACTTCGAGTAATACAATTCTTTTTCGCAGTGAACGTAATTTTTCCATCGGAATAAGCAAAGTTTCCAGTATAATCCGTACCAGATTTGGCAAATGTAACACTAGTAATCGCATCACCATCTATATCTTCTATAACAATTGGGAGAACTTGAGACTCGGTTTGATCATTATATATATTTTGTGCAGTTTTTGACAAACAAATAGACATACTTGTCGGAGAAATAGTTGGTGCATGGTCAATTTGTAACGTAATAGTAGCATCAGCAACACCAGGAATCAAATCTAAGTCTTTATATTTTTCCTCGTAATCTGGGATTACTAAAGAACTTACACCTTCAAATTGATCGGAAATGGCATAATGCAATACGGGTGGATTTTCAACACTAATATTTGCAGAATAATGTCCATCTGCATACATAGTAATTGTTCCATACGTGGTTCCACCGACCTTAATTGTATGTGAACTTCCCAAAGTAATGGTTTTCTTTGTTGCACCATCCATATAATATACTTCGGTAATAATCAAATCATCAGCATCTACATCTGTGTCGTTTGCAAGAGGTCCTACTGCTATTGTACCAGTTGTAACCTCACCTTTTGCAACCTTTAACACATCGTTTTCTGCTTCAGGAGCGGAGTTAAGGAAGAATATTGTAGGATTAGAAGTTGTAAGGTTGTTATTTTCCCATTCAGTATCGTATTCACCTTTTTCCGAGCCAGAAGTAGTTTTTTGTGGCACCAATGGCATACCATCGTCGTTGATATTGTTTGCATCAACTTCGTAGTAATCACCAGGTCGCATAATGAAACCGACAGGTGATACCGCCGAGTGAGCCAACTTAGAATTAGCATATCCCTTCACCTCAACAGTTGCGGAATGACCATTCTTTAACGTAATGAAACCTAAGCCATATTCCTCGCCCGAAGGTTGCTGAATAACCGAACAATCGTCATCGGTTGATGAAACTAATGTAACACTGGTAGTATTGAAGCCCCCATTGGGGAACCACACACCTACCGAAGCACTATCGGCATTGGCCTTTGTATCGACATACACACCAGCACTATGCAAAAGAACATTGGTTCCTTTTACATTTTGAACCTCAACAGTATAAGTAATTTCTTCACCAATATGAGCAACCGTTTTATCGCAAGTTATACTATTAACCTTTAAATCAATATAATTTGCATGAACTACTTGGTTTTGCGCACCAGCACTCACCCCTGAAGCATACGTCCATGTATCCAAAATAATGTTATCACCACGGTCAACAAACTTATGTCCTGGACTGGCCTGTCCTGCTAACTTTTTTATATCATCATCACCAGCATCCTTAGTAGAAGTTACGTTGCTATCATCCCAATACATTACATCTCGAGAGATAGCTGTCCACTCGGCATTAAATTGTTTCAAATAAAAGCCATATACATTGCTCTCAATATCAATGAACGGAAAGTGGATTTCGGCAGACTTCAACTGACCAGAAAGAGAAACCGTAGCATCTTCCACCAAAACGCCTTTGTTATCTTTTCCATCCCAATCTATTGTATTTACACCTTCTTCGCACGTTCCACTGAAAGTTATATTTTCGTACCTAGAATCCTTAAAATCCAATTCTATAACATATTCTCCCGCACTATTTGCTTCAAAATATACCTCCACACCTTCTGGTCCCATTACGCCAGGCAAATGACTTTCCTTACCAGCTATACACAAATTACTCAAAATAGGTGCATCCTTCGCATTTTCCTTAGAGACCAACCAGGTTGGCTGTATTGTAGTACCATATACACAATGCTCAACGCTCTCAGGCATATCGGCTGCTGGCTTGCAGAAAAAGATTTTATGAGTAATATCGGAGCAATCGACTTCAACACCATCAATCATTCTTTTTGTTACCCTATCTGGCAGACGTGGATCGTACACAGGATATGGACTCTCTTTGTTAGGATCAACAGATCCATATGCTGGTACTCCACCATATTGACCTGCAAATCCTGCCGGATATCCATAATTAGATTTATCTAACGTACCATGTACATTTGTTTGTACACCCTTGTTGTTGGCAAAAAACGTAAAATTGTGTCCTGCAAGACCATTAGGATTAACCTCATATAAATACCCCGTATTAGTTAATACATAAAAGGTTGGCTTCCAATCTTTCTCCCCATCCGCCATATTGAGATTTAAAACATTTGTATAGACACGACCATGTATAAATTCATCATCGGCAACATTCGAGACCGAAGCATCAAATGCACTAATCAACCAATATGAAGTACCATCGACCCACGATTCGACCTTACACAAGGCTTCATTGGTTTTATACGTTTCTGAATTATTCGTTGTAGAGCGAAAATCTATTTCCCATACACCTTCTTGCCCAGCACCGACAGTCAACACAAAAGCGTTGTATCCAGAACCCGTTGAATTGTTTTGCAGGTTAGGTCCAGCAAGTTCCTTTGTTCTATTTGCAATATAGCCTTGGTTTGAACTATTTGGAGAAAAAGAGCCGCTTTTTCCATCAGGAGAACGCCAATCTATACGCCCTTTAGCGTCCGACTTCATATTACTTGCAGCAAGATAAATATGTTCACCCTCTTTGGCATACACCTTCATAGTGCCATACGTCACAAATGGGAAATTATACGTTCCATCACCATTACCATAACGAGTTGCAAAAAGACGAGCTCTATAAGTTCCATCGTAATCAGCTGGATACATATCCTTAGATCCATCGGCAAGAGCCACATTCAACGAAGAGAAGAAAAGCAATGCGAATAAAGCGCTTTTCAAAAATGAAGAAGTTATATTTTTCATACTATCTAAAAAAAATCCTTTTTTATCGTTTACAAGACTACCAACTAACGAATTTTGTTACATAAAAAAAGGACTTTTTACCCCCCCCAATTTTTATAACTAACTGTATTCCAATTAGTTAGCGTACATTTTACACTTTTGCGGTGCAAAGGAACAAAATCGGTCAAAATTTTTACTCCATATCACGCAAAAATTTCAAAAAATTGCGCAATTAAAACAAAAAATTCACCCCATTACTCTCAATTTTTTTTTGTATGTCAAAAATTTTTTATAAAATACGAGGGGAAAGAATTAAGAATTAAGAATTAAGAATTAAGAG
>JAZRVS010000085.1:0-5263 GCA_045599365.1 Bacteroidales bacterium | reverse complement strand
CGTCCCAACCACAATAGTGGAAATTGATGAAACGGACATCGTTTTCGGCACAATATTTAACAATATCGGCTCTTGTAAATTCGCAAGCTGGTTTTTGTAAATATTGAACCAACTTGTTAGGATTCATTGCAATAGAAGGATTCATATAGTTAAGAATTAAGAATTAAGAATTAAGAATTAAGAGTTAAGATTGATTTGTTATTATTTAATCATTTGATAGATGTCGTTATACTCTAAGCCAAGGGAATTTGCTACGTTTTGATTTGTACATTTCCCGCCATAGATGTTGACACCTTTTGCCAAACCAGCATCTTTTTTTACAGCTTCTTCCAATCCGAAATCAGCCATCATCATACCATAACGGAATGTGGCATTTGCCAATGCTACAGTTGATGTATAAGGAACAGCTCCTGGCATATTTCCAACGCAATAGTGGACAACGCCATCTTCAATGAAAACAGGGTCATCGTGAGTCGTTACGTGAGAACTTTCGCAACAACCACCTTGGTCAATAGCAATATCAACAATTACAGCGCCTTTTTTCATCATTTTAAGATGTTCACGACGAACTAATTTTGGTGTTTTTCCTCCTGGAATGAGGACAGAACCAATTACCAAATCAGCTTCTTTCAAAGCCTTACGGATATTTGCCTCAGTACAATACAATGTAGTTACCGATGCACCAAAAATATCTTCAAGGTAAGCTAATCGGTTAAGATTTATGTCGAGCAAAGTAACCTCTGCATCAATACCAACGGCTGCTTTTGCTGCGTATGTACCAGCAGTACCGCCACCAACAATTACTATTTTACCACGTTCAACCCCAGGAACGCCACCAAGTAAAATGCCACGACCGCCAAAACTTTTTTCTATGTATTTGGCACCTTCTTGAATAGAAAGACGTCCTGCTATTTGGCTCATAGGACGTAAACAAGGAAGATTTCCAACAGAATCAACAATTGTCTCAAAAGCAACTGCTTTTACTTGTTTTTCCATCAAAGTTTTTGCCAATTGTGGATTTGGAGCAAGGTGCAGATAAGTGAATAAGATTTGATTCTTACGCAAAAATTTGTACTCGCAAGGTTCTGGTTCTTTTACCTTCCAAATCATTTCTGATTTTTCATACACTTCGGCTGGAGTATCTAAAACTTGCGCTCCTGCATTTTTATAGTCAGCATCGCTAAATCCAGCACCTTCACCAGCTTGAGTTTCAATATATACTGCGTGTCCTTTAGCAACAAAGGCAGAAACATTGTCTGGTGTCATTCCCACGCGGTATTCGTGGTTTTTTAATTCTTTCGTTACACCGATTTTCATATACGTAAAATTTTACGGCCCGAAAATACAAATTTTACCTCTTTTTTTGTGTGATTGTTTCAAAAAAATGCAAGATGGTTAAAAAAAATATGAGAATGATATACATTTGGACTACACAAACATTTGTAGTCTGATTTCTGAGGTGTTGATTACACAAAGAGATTTACCTGACAACTTATAATTGGTAACTGACAAATAAATAATAGCCAAGATGTATATCAATACCATATTTATTTTACAAATTATAAATATGGATTTGACTGTTTCTCGTTACCAATAGTGGTAGGATAACCATGACCGCAATACAATTGTGTTTCGTCTGGTAGGGTAAATATTTTTTGTCTAATGGAATTTATCAATGTATCTTCATTACCACCGAATAAGTCTGTTCTGCCAACGCTACCAGCAAAGATGGTGTCTCCGCAAAATAAGACTTTTTCTTTCTCGCAATAGTAGCAAACACCACCTAAACTATGTCCGGGTGTGCAAATTACTTGCAATATAATAGAACCGATAAAAATTTTTTCTTGTTCAGAAACAAAATGTGATATTGCTGGTGGCTGTTGTATTGTAATTCCAAATTTTTGCCATTCTTCGAGTGCGTGTTCTATAAAATAATTCTCGTATGGATGTGCGTAAAACTTTACTAATGGATATTGCTCTGCTAAGAATTTTGCGCCAAACACGTGGTCAAGATGACAATGTGTATATAAGATTTTTGTTGGTACTAATTGGTTCTCTGTTAAAAAGATAACCAGTTTTTGCTTTTCGTCATCATAGTAGCAACCTGGGTCAATTATGGCACAATCAGATGTTTCTTCATCATAAATTACGTATGTTTTTTCCTGAAATGGATTGAATGAAAAAACTTTTATTTGCATAATTTTATTTATTGCTTTTTAGTGATTCTTCGAATTCGTTTTTTGCATTTTGAGCCAAGAAATGAAGACGATTCTGTACGTTGACTTCGCTTGTATTTCCGTCAAAATCAAGGAATAATAAACTTGTTTTTGGATACAAAGTTTTTATTCTTTTTTCTATTCCTTTTGATATAATGTGATTTGCAATGCAACCAAAAGGTTGTAAACTTACCACATTGTTTACTCCTTCTTGAGAAAAACTGATAATTTCGGCAGGAATAAGCCAACCTTCACCAAATTGATTTACAAGGCTAAGCACTTGCTCGGCATTTTTTGCTTCGTTGGAAATGCCATTTTTTTGTCGATAATATTTGAATTTCGAAGCGATTTTTTCTACTTTTTTCTCAAATCTATCGTAACGAAGTTGAAGGTAATCGGCAAATATTTTTGTACCAATACTTGTTGTTCGTAAGTTATGTTTCGTGTTGACTTTCAAGTTGATAAATTCTTGTGTGAAGAAATCCATCAAATCGGGGAAACGAGGTTCTATGCCTTGCGCAATCAACCAATCAGCAACGTACATATTGGCATACGGATTATATTTTAGGTAGATTTCGCCAACAATCCCAACTTGTGGGCGAGGGCAATTGTCTAAAGCCAATTCGTTATAATCGTTTACGGCATTGGTCAGTAGTCGCAAAATACCAACGTGATTATTGTGTCGAGCAAGTTCCGCTGCGTTATCTAAATAGGTTTTTGTTAGTTCTTCGGTTTTTCCTGCAATTTTTTCACGAACAATTGTTGCGTAGTGCATTCTTGACAATACATCGCTAAACAATGCTACCGCAAGAATTAGTTTTATGACTTTTGTCCATGCTAATTCAAAACCAGGTTGCTCGTTGTCTTGTGAGCCACCAGTAGCGAATGAAACGACAGGAACAGTATCTATACCGCTATTCAAAATTGCTTTTTTTATGAGAGCAATATAGTTAGATGCACGGCATTGTCCACCTGTCTGAGTCATTATTACGGCTGTTTTGTTCAAATCATATTTGCCAGATTTTAAGGCTTTTATAATGTCTCCAATAACAAGCGTTGCAGGAAAACAAATTTCATTATTGGAGTAGGCAAGACCAACATTTACCGATTCTTTATTGGAAATAGGTAATGTTTCCATTTTGTATCCCAAATATTCGAAAATTGGAGGTACTAAAGGAGATATAAATTTGGTAAAGAATGGTGCGATTATTTTGCGATTTTTATCTTCAATGTTAAATGGAGGTGTTTTTTTGATAATTCTATTACCTTCATTTTCTTGTCTTCCAACACCTAACTTTATAGTTTCAATAAGAGAGCGAAGTCGCAATCTCATTGATCCAGTGCTATTTATCTCATCAACGCGAATGAATGTGTATGATTTTTTTGCTTGTTCAAAATATTCTTTTATTTCGTCGGTTAAGAAGCTATCTGGACCGCAACCAAATGAGTTCATTTGTACAAAATGAATATCATAATCATCGTTGTTTACGACCCATTGAGCAGCACGCATAATTCTATTGGGATAGTTCCATTGGGCAACGTGTAAATAGTCTTTCAAGGAAACGCCCTGGATATTAGTAACAATTTCTTCAGTAACGACACTTGCACCAAGTTCAGACAAGATTTGTGAGGTCTTTTGGTGAATTAAAAGATCTGTGTGATATGGACGTGCAGCCAACATGACAATTGGTTTTCCTTCTTGTTTCGCACGTTCCATTATGCGGAATCCCTTTTTCTTGTACTGTTCTCTAAAGCGTTTTTGTTCGCGTAAAGCTTCGTCAAAAGCGGTATCAAATATTTTCTTTTTTACGCCAAATTGTTTGATATAATCCCAACAATTCTTTTTGAGTAATGTATCGTCGCGAAATGTAATTACAGGTTTATCAAACGGAATACTGTTTCGTTTTTCACTTGGAATTGCGCTGTCGAGAACTTCTGCATAACTTGAAACGACAGGGCAGTTGTAACTATTTTTTGATTCTTTAAATTCGTTTTCTTCGTATATCGTAAGTGGATAGAATATTCTATCAACATTTTTCTCAACAAGATTAAATATGTGTCCGTGAGCAAGTTTCGCGGGAAAACAAATATTGTCTGCCATTATTGTTCCCTGTCCTCGTTCGTAGATTTTTGTCGTTGATTCATCAGAAAGAATTACATCTATTCCAGAATGAGTGAAAAGAGTGTTCCAGAATGGAAAATTAGAGTACATTCCTAAAATTCTTGGAATTCCAATTTTCACGTTCTTAACATCGTTTAAGGCATTTGTATCGCGATTGAAAATTAAATCGTATTTAAATTCATATAAATTTTCTCCACGTCCTGTCAGATTACCTTTTGATGTGAATATTTTTTCGCATTTGTTTCCAGAATAATGAATGGCATTGTTGTTAAATGTAAATTTCGTTACTAAACAACTATTAGAACAACCTTTACAATTGATTTGTCGAGTGGTGTAGTCCAGTGCGTTTTTTCGGTTATTATAACTAATGAAAATAGACTGCACTTGATTGTTTTTATAGCACGTTTGTGCGTAATATGCAGCACCTAACGCACCCATCAATTCTGGTTTATTTGAACTATAAATTGTTTTACCTGTCAATTTTTCCATAGCGCGGAAAATTGATGGGTTTTTGAATGTTCCACCTTGAACGAGAATTTTTTCGCCAAGAATATTCATATTCTTGATTTGCAATACTTTAAATAAAGCATTTTTTATCACAGAATATGCCAGTCCCGCAGCAATTTCTGATGTTTGAGCTCCTTCACGAAGAGCTTGTTTTACTTGTGAATTCATGAAAACCGTACAACGAGAACCTAAATCACATGGTTTTGGTGCTGTACAAGCAAGTTTACCAAACGATTCTGCTGTATGATTTAATGTTTGTGCAAAATTTTGAATAAACGAACCGCATCCAGAAGAACAGGCTTCATTTATTTCAACATTTTGAATTTTGCCATTTTTTATAAAAATAGCCTTCATATCTTGACCGCCAATGTCAAGAATAAAGGAAACTTCAGGTTCAATTTTTTGTGCGGCAGTTGTG